>JBHADS010000001.1:0-10495 GCA_041855185.1 Lautropia sp.
AAGAGCGAGCACGACGACCTGCTGGACGCGCTGGGCAGAGACCTCGACAAGAATCACATCTACAACAACAGCTGGAGCCATGCCGACGAGTTCGCCTTCGACGCCCTCGGCCGCTTCACCGACGACTTCCGCCGCGTCATCGAGCGTGGCTTGCGCGACGGCCGACAGGGGCTGGGCAACATCTTCGTCTTTCCCGCCGGCAACGAGGGCGACTGTCCGCCCAACACCGACGGCGTCTGCCGCCCCCGGCTCAGCAACTACGAGAACACCCTGACCCCCCAGGGCATCCTCGGCATCTGTGCCACCAGTGCGCTCGGCAAGCGTCAGCCCTACAGCCAGCCCGGCTCCAACCTGCTGGTCTGTGCCCCATCCGGCGACCTCCCCCGCACGCTGGCGACCACGCCCTTCCGGAGCATCACGACCGGCATCCACAACAGTCTGATCCAGAACTTCGGCGGCACCTCGGCCGCGGCCCCGCTGGTCAGTGGCGTCGTCGCCCTGATGCTGCAGACCAATCCACAGCTCAGCTGGCGCGACGTGCCGCTGATCCTCGCGCACACCGCGCGACAGGTGGACCCGGAATCACCCAGCTGGACCCGTTTCGGCACCCTCAACTACAGCCATTACTATGGCTTCGGCGTCGTCGATGCCGAGGCCGCCGTCCGGCGCGCCGCCACCTGGGTCAGCGTCGGCGGCAGCGACACGCAACTGCGCTGCGGTCCCTACCGCTTCGCGGGCGAACTGCCGATCCCGGCCCTGCCGGAAGGCAGCAGCAATCAGATGCTGGACCCGCGCCAATCGACCGAGGGCTTTCTGCAGACCCGCATCGAGATTCCCGCCGACTGCGCCATCCAGCAGATCGAGCACGTCGAACTGCAGATGCAGGGCATCTCCGTGGCCAACGGCGAAATCTCCTTCTCGATGGCAGGCCAGGAAAGGCTGCAGATCCTGCTGACCAGTCCCGCCGGCCAGACCAGCGTGCTCGCCACCCCCCACACCTGTTCGAGCAGCCGCTACGATGCCCAGACACGCAACTGGACACAGCAGCCAAGCGCCTGCCAGAACGGCCTGAACGACTTCCGCTTCGGCCTGACCCGGCACATGGATGAACCGGCGCGCACCGCCGACAATGCCGCCTGGGTGCTGTCGTTGAGCCAGCGTATCGCCACCCCGGTGGCCAACGCCGCCCGCGCCACCGGCGAGGCGCCGCCTGCTGCCGCCCCGCCCGAGCTGCGCCTGCAGTCCTGGCAACTGCAACTCTACGGCCGCTGACCCATCCCCCTGCAGCACCGTCGCCTGAAGCGAGACAACGCGCTTCAGGCGCTACTGCCAGCGCCCCCCCCTCCGGCACAGATGCCCGTGCCGGAGATGGGGCCTGTTCTTGCGTCGAGCTGGGCGCATGTTCGATGGCGCTGTCCCCTCGCCGAGATGGGAGCCTTGCCCGGGCAGAGATGGGGACATGATCGAGGGCGCAGCGTTCCGCACCTAGTGTCCGCGCGCCGGAGCACACGCCCGCTGCCCCCCACGCCGGAGCCCCTCAGAGCGTCGGACGCACGCCGGCCCCGCGCGTTCGCAAGCTGCCAATCGTTCCACAAACAGAACGCTGAGACTGAATTCAGCCCTCTTATCAACGTATCGTTTCGCCCATAAGATTACTCCCAAGTCGTGATCGACACCGCTCCGCTCCAGGGGCCGATCCACGAGAACAGACCACCCACACTTGAGGGAACAGATCATGAAACAAGTCATCGCAACCCGCAGCGCGCCCGGCCGTCACTGGGTCGGCGACGGTTTCCCCGTTCACGGCATGTTCGGCTACAACGGCACCGACGTGCCGAGCCGCAGCCCCTTCCTGATGCTCGACTATGCAGCGCCCACCCGCTTCGAGCCGACCAGCAAGCGGCGCGGCGTCGGCCAGCACCCGCACCGGGGCTTCGAGACCGTCACCATCGTCTACGACGGCGAGGTCGAACACCGTGACTCCACCGGCAAGGGCGGCGTCATCGGCAAGGGCGACGTGCAATGGATGACCGCCGGCAGCGGCATCCTGCACGAAGAGTTCCACTCCGAGAACTACGCCCGCACCGGTGGCCCCTTCGAGATGGTGCAGCTCTGGGTCAACCTGCCGGCCAAGGACAAGATGGCGGCCCCCGGCTATCAGGCGATTCTCGACAAGGAGATCCCTGCCGTGCCGCTGGCCGACGAGGCAGGCACCGTGCGCGTCATCGCCGGCGACTTCGACGGCAACAAAGGCCCGGCCCATACCTTCAGCCCGCTGAATGTCTGGGACGTGCGCCTCGCAGCCGGCAAGACCGCCCGCCTGCCGCAGCCCGAGGGCTGGACGACGCTCATCGTCGTGCTCGCCGGCACCGTGCAGGTCAACGGCCAGCAGGTGCTGCGCGCCGCCGAGATGGCAACCCTCTCCACCACCGGCACCGGGGTCGAGATCGAGGCCAACGGCGATGCCAAGTTCCTGGTGCTGGCCGGCGAACCGATCGATGAGCCGGTGGTGGGCTACGGGCCGTTCGTGATGAACAGCCAGCAGGAAATCGCCCAGGCCATCGCCGACTTCAACAGCGGCAAATTCGGTCAGATGCATTGACCCCTGGCCGCTCGCCCGATCAGCGGGTGGGCGGCTCCCCGGTCGGACCGCATCCGACCGCAGCAACCGGCCAATGCCCCGGGCGACCCCCATGCCTCTCGGCACCTGCGGTGCAAAAACCTGAGAAGATGAGTGAAACCCGCGCACGCTCGGCGTGCGCGGCCCACTGGGCTGTCATCCACCAGGGAGTATCACCATGCAAGACAACATCATCCTGATCAGCTTCGACGAAAGCAGCAAAGCATACCAAGCGCTGAGCGAACTGAAGCAGGCGGCAGCGCAAGGCAAGCTGAAACTGAAGAACGCAGCCGTGGTTGTGCGCAACACCGACGGCACGCTGCAGATCCGCGACGGCTACAGCGACGGCGCTGCCAGCGATGCACCGCTGGTTGGCACGCTGCTGGGCAGCCTGCTGGGTGTGCTGGGTGGACCGCTCGGGGTACTGATGCTGGGCGCAGCCGGCGCCTGGATGGGCTCACTGGCCTCTCTGGACACAGTGGAGCGACGCCTGTCGGTCCTGGAGCAGATGACCCATGCACTGCCACCGGGATCGACCGTGCTCTTTGCCGGCGTCGAGGAGGCTGCTGTCGAAGTGCTCGACGGGCTGGCGCAGAACCTGGATGGCATCGTCCTGCGCCGCCCCGCCGAGGCCGTGCTTGCCGAAGTACAGGCCGCCGCCGAAGCCCAGGACGCCGCTGCCATGCAGGCCCGCAAGGTGCTCCGCGAAAAACAGCGCGCAGAATGGCACGAGAAATTCGACAACTGGAAGGAAGAAGTCGGCGAGCGCCTGACAGCGCTGAAGGATCGCGTCAAAGCCAGACTGGAAGGCAAACACTGAGTCCTGATGCGTGCCCTGCCATGCAGCAGGTATCAGCCGTTCTGCGTATGAGGCATGCCCTGACGACAGAGGCGTGGCAACGGCATGCCCATCAGAACGACGACGAAAAAGCGGCTACCGCCCGGCCAATGCTCCCTACAGCACCGGACCGAGCGTGGCCAGCACATTGTTCCAGATCCGACGCGCCCTGGACCACTGGCGCACCGAGGCCAGCGTCACCTCGTCCGATCGCGCCAGGTAGGCGTGCTGGCGCGCCTCGATCGCCGTCGTCAACGCCTCATCCTGCAGCAGCACGTTGTTCTCGAAGTTCAGATCGAAACTGCGCAGATCGAGATTGGTCGAACCGATGAAGCTCAGCTGTCCATCGATCGTCAGCGTCTTGGCGTGCAGCAGCCCGTCCCGATACTCGTGGATGCGGACCCCCGCCGCAAGCAGGCGGCCATAGTTGCTGCGGCTGGCGGCGGCCACGATCCATGAATCATTGCGCTTGGGCATGATCATCGTCACCGCGACGCCGCGCAGAGCCGCCGCACACAATGCATCCATCACGGTGGCATCCGGCACGAAGTACGGTGTCGAAAGGCTCATGCGTTCGCGCGCCGACGCCATCAGCGTGGCGATCAGCTGCGGTGTGGAGCGCAGACGCTCGGTGGGGCCGTCGCCCACGACCTGCCCCACGAACCCCGGCCCGCCCCCGTCCGCCGCCCCGTATTCCTCCCTGCTGCCTTGCCCAGCCGATGCGGCTGCCGCCCCCGACGACACCAACAGCCAGCCGGACGCCGACGCCGCCTCGTTTCCGACCGCGCAGAGCCGAAGCTTCAGCACCTCGCCGGTTGCCTGCGCCCAGTCGCTGACGAACAGCAGCTGCATCTGTGCCACGACCGGTCCCTGCAGGCGCAGCATGATGTCCACCCAGGGCGCAAACCGTGCCTTGACCCGGAACGCCGCATCGGCGCAATTCTGGCTGCCGCAATACGTGATGCGCCCATCGATCAGCGTGATCTTGCGATGATTGCGCAGATCGATGCGACTGGTCAGCATCACCCGCAAGGGATGATCGATCGGCAAAGCCACGGCGGTCTGCACTCCGGCCTGACGCATCTGCTGCCACAGCGGCGAGCGCAGGAAGGCACGCGAACCCAGGCCGTCCACCATCACCCGGCACACCACGCCCCGCTGCGCCGCACGCATCAGCGCCTGCGCCACGGCCGTGCCCGTCCCGTCGTCCAGCCAGATGTAGTACAGCAGATGAATCTCATGTCGCGCCGACTCCAGGTCGGCCAGCAGGCGCGCCCGTGCCTGATCGCCATCGGCCATCAGCTCCCCGCGGTTGCCCGGCACGGGACTGAAACCATTGATCGAAGCTGCATAGCGAAAGACGCTGCGCCAGCGCATGTCGATCAGCGCATCGAGATCAGCCGGCACGCCCAGCACACGCGCCGCATCGCGCGCCTCGGCCAACTGTGAGCGCATCGCCTCCAGCCCGCGCCGATGCTGACTGAAGGCGCGCTGCCCCAGGTCGATACGCCCCAGCAGAAAATACAACCCGCATCCTGCATAGGGCAGCAGCAGAATGACCATGATCCAGGCCATTCTGGCATCCGGCGCCATGTCATCCCGCAGCAGCACGCGGATCGAGAAACCGAGCACCAGCACAAGATGCAGCACCGCGGGAATGATGACCGGCCAGGCCAACCAGGAATCAGACATGGCAGATCAGCACCTCTCGATACGCCATCCCCGAAGGCGCTCCACGGCCTGGTGCCGGAAGCCCCCTGCAGGAGCGATATGGTTCATGAAACGCCCTATTGTGCCGACGATCCCCTGTGCCTACCGAAAAACCAATGACCCTCATGCAACTGTCCGCCCGGCACCTTCGTGTATCTTTATCGGCACCCCCGTTCTCGTCGCCTGCCCTGCGGGCCCCCATCCCCACGCGCTCATGCCCCGCCCCCCATCCCTCCGCCCTGCTGCACCGACCTCCACGCCCCCTGCCAGCTGGCTCGCCCGCTCCATACGCACCATTGCCGCTCTCGAAGTGCTGAAAGGCATTGCGGCCCTGGCGCTGGCCTGGGGCCTGATCGATGCATTGCGACACAATGAGCTGCAGGAATGGGCTGTGGCCCTGGCCGGTCGTCTGCATGTCGCAGCCGGCTCATCCTGGCCCACACTGATCCTGGATGATGCGCAGCGCCTGCAGACGATACACATCGGCGAGATCGGCTGGCTGGCAGCTGCCTATGCGCTGATGCGCTTCGGCGAAGGTTTCGGGCTGTGGTTCGAACGCCGCTGGGCCGAGTGGCTGTCGGCCCTGTCCACCGGCCTCTACCTGCCCTTCGAGATCGCCCACCTGCTGCACAAGCCCGGTGCCATCGCGGTGGTGGTGGTGGTCATCAACCTGATCGTGCTGGCCGTGATGATCGGCCGCCTGCGTTTACGGAGCCTCCGTCATGAGCGAGCTCCGATATCCGCCAACGCCTGAGAAGCAAAGTGCTCCATCTTGCCAAGATCCGCCCGCACATGCGCCCTCTGCTCGGCGCGCTGTCATCGACCGTGCCGTTGCTTTGCCTTGCAACCACGGTGGCAGCAGCGACACCGTCCACCCCGGTCCTCGACGCGCCGGGTGTCCATGGGGAAGCCGGCACCAGCCACGAGCAGATGTCGACCGAAGTCGTGGACCCGGCCATTGCGCCACCGACCACCCCCATCGTCGCGCCGGAGCGTGAGTCCGCCGTCACCCGGGCCGACTGCCCGGCCTTCACCGCACCCGGCACCCAGAGCACCCTCAACCTGCGCATCGACAACGACCTGTTCGGCGGCCACGGCCAGGATCAGGGCTACAGCAACGGGCTGCTGATCACGGCGGTCTCCCCCAACCTGATCGACCGTCGCAACGACCCCTGTACCCCGGCCCTGGCCCGCTGGCTGGAGCGACACCTCAGCCGAGTGCACCCGGGCGGCTTCGATCAGGTCAATCTGGTCGCCTCCTTCGGCCATGCCCTGTTCACCCCCATCGACCGGGAGGCAACGGCGCTGATCCCAGACGACCGCCCCTACGCCGCCGGGCTGCTGTTCAGCCTGGGCTACAACGCCCGCAAAGGCGATCACCTGGGCACATCGCATCTGCGGCTGGGCTGGATCGGCCCCTCGGCCCTGGGAGAAGAGACACAGGACGCCGTGCACAAAGCCCTGGGCGTCAGCCAGTTTCATGGCTGGAACAACCAGCTGCATGACGAGCCGGTGTTCATGCTGCAGCACGAGCGCCTGCGCCGCTACGATCTGCCCACACCGGGTCTCGGTCTGCAACAGGATCTGATCGCCCATGCGGGCGGCGCCCTGGGCAACCTCAGCACCTATCTCAGCGTCGGACTCGAGTGGCGGATCGGCCGGGCGCTGCCCGATGACTTCGGCAGCTCGTCGCTGCGCCCGTCCGGCGAGAACACGGCGCCGCCCAGCCGGGACATCGCCAACCGCGGCCTGGCCAGCCATCTGTTCCTGACCGCCGAAGGCATCTGGAACATCCACGACATTTCCCTGGACGGCAATACCTTCAAGGAAAGCCATCGCGTCAAGCGCAAACCCTTGGGAGCACGGCTGGGCGTGGGTCTGTCCACCACCTACCGCGGCTGGAAGTTCGCCTTCGCCCGCTACTTCCGCACGCGGGAATTCGAGGACCAGAAAGACAGCCCCTTCTTTGGCAGCTTCACCATCAGCCGGCAGTTCTGAACGAGGAGACCCCATGTTCGATCTCGATGACACCTTCTACCGCCCCCTGTGGATCAGGGTCCTGCTGGTCGCCGTGGCACTGGGCTGGTCCGCCTTCGAGTTCGCCACCGGCTCGCCCGCCTTCGGCCTGATCTTCGGCGCGATCGGGCTGTATGCCGGCTGGCGATTCTTCATCCGCTTCAATCCCCGCGACGACCGCGAACCGCCAACGCGCCCCTGAGCCCATCGCGGAGCCGGCGGCGGACCCAGGCGCACGACGCCTCCGCCCCGCTCCTCATCGAGGGATCGGCCGGGCAGATACGGCGCAACGAGCAGCCGACATCCCCACAGTCGCCGAAATTCCGGTAACTTTGCCGGATGCCGATCGCCCACGGGACACTGCCGCCATGAAGCACATCGTCTTTCTCGACTCCGACACCCTGTCGCCCGAAACCCGGCTGAAGCCCTTCGGCTTCGAGCACCGGCTGAGCCAATACGGCCAGACCCGGCCCGAACAGGTGGCCGAGCGCATCGCCGATGCGCAGATCGTCATCACCAACAAGGTGCCGATCACCGCCGATGCGCTGGCCCATGCCCCTGGGCTCGAACTCGTGGCCGTGGCCGCCACCGGCTACAACATCATCGACCTCCACGCCTGCACCCAGCGCGGCATCGTCGTCAGCAACATCCGCAACTACGCCGTCCACACGGTGCCCGAGCACACCTTCGCGCTGATCTTTGCCCTGCGCCGCAGCATCTGCGCCTATCGGGATTCGGTGCGACGCGGCCGCTGGGCCGAGTCCGGGCAATTCTGCTTCTTCGATCACCCGATCCGCGATCTGGCCGGCAGCACCCTGGGCGTGATCGGCGATGGCGTGCTGGGCACCGCCGTGGCCGACATGGGCGAAGCCCTGGGCATGCGCGTGCTGATGTCGGCCCACCGTGACCGCGAAGGCAGCGACAGAACCTACATCCCCTTCGAGCAGGTGCTGGAACAGAGCGACATCATCAGCCTGCACTGCCCGCTGACACCGGCCAACCGCAACATGATCGGCGCCGCAGAATTCGCCCGCATGAAGAAACGGCCCCTGCTGATCAACACCGCCCGCGGCGGCCTCGTCGATGAGTACGCCGTCGGCCCGGCCCTGGAGGCCGGACAGATCGCCGGCGCCGCCTTCGATGTGGTCAGCGTCGAGCCGCCACCCGCCGACCACCCCTTCATGGCCCTGCTCGACCGCCCGGACTTCATCCTGACCCCGCACGTGGCCTGGGCCAGCCAGCAGGCCATCCAGTCCCTGGCCGATCAGCTGGTCGACAACATCGACGCCTTCGTGCGCGGCGAAGCACGCAACGTCGTCCGCCCCTGAGCGGCCGGCAGGCCCGGGCGTCCAGCAGCTCGCCTACCCGCGCAGCACCTCGCCCAGACGGCGCGGCGTGCGGCCCAGCAGCCTCGGCAGATCGGGCGAGACAGCGGCCAGCTCGCCGTTGCCGATCGCGGTGTAGGTCGAGACCCAGGCATCCAGCTGCCACTCGGGGGTATCCGGCCAGCCGGCCCGACGGCTGGCGTAGGCTTCATCGATGCTTTCTTCCTGATAGCGGCAGGGCCGGCCCGTGGCTGCCTCGATCACCGCCGCCACTTCCCGCAGACTCAGCGCCTCGGGGCCGGTCAGGGTATAGGTCTGGTTCCGATGCTGCTGACCGCCCGCGGCCAGGTCCTGCAGCACCCGGGCGGCAGCTTCAGCCACATCGGCCTGCGCAACACAGGCCACACGCCCCTCACCTGCCGGCCCCCGGATCGTGCCGCTGTCGTCGGCCAGACTGCCGATCAGCTCGCTGTAGAAGTTGTCGCGCAAGAAGGTGTAGTCCATGCCCAGCTGCCGGATCAGCGCCTCGGTGACGGCATGGGTATGAGCCAGCGTGAAGGTGCTGTCGGTGCGCGCCCCGGCAAAGGACAGATACACCACATGCCTGACGCCCGCCGCCTGCGCGGCCGTCACGAACGTGCGATGCTCCTGCTCGCGGGTGGGGCTTTCGCTGGCCGACACCATGAACAGCAGATCGACACCCTGCAACGCAGCCCGCGCCAGTGCCGCATCACCATAGTCGCTGCGCCGCAGCTCGACCGCCGCACGCTGGGTATCGAGCGCCGGCGCACGGGCCGGATTGCGCAGCAGCAGCACCAGCGGTATGCCCGCCGCATTCAGATGCGCGGCCACCATGCCGCCAATCCGTCCGCTGGCCCCCGTCACGGCGATCACTGGAAAGTTCATGTCTTCTTCCTCCCTCATCGAGCGTGTCATGCCCCTATCGGCATCGGACAGCCGCGGGCCGACGGCTTCGCAACCGACGGCTCCGATACCTCGATACGTGCATCACCCCTGCATCACGCGCCCCGCCGATGCCGCAGCAATTCGGCAGCTGCCGGATGGGGAGCGGCTCGGATCAGCGCTTCGGGCGTGTCGTGCGCAATCATCTGCCCGTGATGCAGGATGACGAGCCGGGAGCCGAGCGCCAGCGCCTCGTCGATGTCGTGCGTGACGAAGACGATGGTGCAACCCGTGTCCTGCCCAATGGCCTTGATTTCCTCCTGCAGCGCACGCCGCGTGATCTCGTCGACGGCGCCGAAGGGCTCATCCATCAGAATCAGGTCGGCCCCCGCCGCCAGCGCCCGGGCAATGCCCACGCGCTGACGCTGCCCACCCGATAGCTGGTGGGGATAGCGATCCAGCAGCCCAGGGTCCAGACGCACGGTGCCGACCAGCGCCTCGATGCGTTCGGCGATGCGCGCGGCGGACCATTTCAGCAGCCGGGGCACATAGGCAATATTGGCCCTGATCGTCAGGTGCGGAAACAGCCCGGACTCCTGGATCACATAGCCGATACTGCGCCGCACTGCCACCAGATCGGCCTGCGCCAGATCCTGCCCCCGCACCAGAACCCGTCCCCGGTCGGGCGCGATCAGCCCGTTCATCAGGCGAAGCAGGGTCGTCTTGCCGCTGCCCGAACCACCGATGATGGTCGTGAAGCTGCCCCGCTCGACGTGCAGATCGATGCCGTCGAGCACCGTCCGGCCCTCGAAGTCCTTGGCGACGCCTTCCAGCCGGATCACGGCATCAGACCCTTGCTGCGCAGAAAATCGGCCGCCACCTCCTTCTCGTCACGATTTTCGGCCTCGACCGCGTGGTTCATGCGCGCCATCTCCTCATTGCTGATGAGTCTGTCCATCTTCATCAGAATGTCGCGCAACGCCGGATGCTTCTTCAGCGTCTCGCTGCGCACCACCGTGCCGGCGTAATAGCTGGGATAGAAACCCTTGTCGTCCTTCAGCACCGTGACGGGCGAAGCCGTCA
>JBHADS010000002.1:0-5948 GCA_041855185.1 Lautropia sp.
CACCGGCCTGCACTTCCAGGACATCGCGCTGCTGCTGCAGGTCATCACCCACCTGCGCGACCAGGGCAACACCATCGTCATCATCGAGCACAACCTCGACGTGATCAAGACCGCCGACTGGATCATCGACATGGGACCGGAAGGCGGCGCGGGCGGTGGCCGCCTGGTAGTGGCCGGCACACCCGAAACCGTGGCCGCCTGCCCCGAAAGCCATACCGGCCGGCATCTGGGGCCGCTGCTGGCCGGCTGATACCCATGATGCGCATCTGCGGCTGCCCGCCGGCGAGTATCATGCGCAGATTCCTCTCAACAGACAGCTTCAGGAAACACACAAGACAATGGATTGGGTCCCGGTCGTTTTCGGCATCTTCAAGGTCGTCGTGCTCATCACCGCCATGTTCTTCGCCATCAAATGGCATCACGATCAGGCGAAGAAAGACAAAGAAAAGCAGGAACAGCAACGGCGATCCTGACAGCAGCCGTGGGCCGTGGGCGCCGCAGCCACGGCCCTACAGGTCCGGCAGCTTCTGCCGGTGTCACCGCTTCATCCCGCCTGTTTCTGCGCCCTTGCGTGGAAGACGAAACCCAGAAAGTTCAGCAGCACCTGCGCCGCCAGAATCGCGGTCGAGCCGGTGTGATCGTAGTCCGGCGCCACTTCGACCAGGTCGATCCCGACCACCTCGTGCCGGCGCGCCAGCGCCTGCAGCATTTCCAGCACCTCGTAATAGAGGAAACCGCCATGTGAAGGCGTTCCCGTCCCCGGTGCGATCGAAGGGCAGAACGCGTCGATATCCAGCGTGACGTACACCCTAGCCCCCTCGGGGATACGGTCGATCACTCCCTGCGGCCCCAGTGCCCGCATCTGCCGCACCGACAGAATGTCCGATCCCATCGCCCGCGCCATGTCATAGCCATCCTTGGCCGTCGAACTGACATTGCGGATACCGACCTGCGTCAGCCCGGTCACATAGTCCTTTTCTGCCGCACGGCGCAGCGGGTTTCCGTGACCCGTGCGAACGCCGTGGCGCTCGTCCACAAAATCCAGGTGCGCATCGATATGAAGGATGTGGATGTCACCCCGCCCCTCGAATGCCTCGATGCAGGGAATGTTGATCGAATGGTCGCCGCCGATCACCACCGGAAAGGCGCCAGCATCCAGAATCGCCTGTACGCCCGCACGGATGTTGGCGTGACTTTTCTCGGTATCGGTGTGGACGATATCGGCATCGCCGATATCGACGATACGCACGTCACCCCCCAGGTAGGTGCAGTCATCCTCGTGATCGTAGGCGCCGGCATGGCCGAAGCTGAACAACGTGGAAGCCTCGCGCACCGCACGCGGCCCGAAGCGTGCGCCCGCCCGAAACTGGGTACCGAAATCGAAAGGAGCCCCCAGCACGGCGACATCGGCATCGATCCGCGACCAATCCGCGACATAGGGCCGCTTGCCAAAGGTCGAGATTCCGACGAAGGGCAGGTTCAGCCGGCCGGTTTCGTAGGCGTGCGAGGCAGGGGTGTCAGACATGGTACAGGTTCCTTGATAACAGATACGGATCAGCGGAAAGCGAAGTCGCGCAATCCCAGCGCAATCCAGGGAAAAACACAAACCAGCACGACGACCACCAGCAGGATGACAAGAAAGGGCGGCACGCCGCGCACGACCTCGATGAAGGGCCGGCGAAAGACGGCGACAGCAGTGAACAGGTTGCAGCCGAAAGGCGGGGTCGCTGCGCCGATGGCGACCTGAAGCGTGACCAGCACGCCGACCAGCACCGGATCCAGCCCCGCCGCTGCTGCAAGTGGCGCGAAAATGGGGACGAGGATCAGCATGACCACCAGTGAGTCGACGAACATGCAGCCGATGAAATAGGCGATGTTGATGACCAGCAGGGTCTTGACCGGCCCTGCGCCTTCGAGCCCCACCGCGGCCATCAGGGTCTGCGGCACCTGCGCATAGGAGATGGTCCAGGAAAACGCATTACCGGCTGCGATCAGGATGAACACGACCGAGGTCATCACCCCTGTCGACAACGCTACATCCCATAGGTCGCGCAGCCCGATCGAGCGGAAGATGAGAAGTTCAAGCATCACGGCATACAGCACACAGACCGAGGCAGCCTCAGTCGGGCTGAAAACGCCACCATAAATGCCGCCGACCACCAACACCGGGAATCCCAGCGGCCAGAGTGCACGGCGCATTGCGGCAAAACGCTCGCCCCAGCTCGCGCGCGCCTCGACCGGAATGCCTTGCCTGCGGGCGACGATCCAGCACCAGATCGAGAACAGGAGCACGATCAACAAACCCGGTCCGATGCCAGCGATGAACAGTTCGGAAATCGAAGTACCCGACAGGACACCATAGACGATCATCCCGATCGAGGGCGGAATCAGGTAGGCGAGGTCTGCCGCGTTCACGATCAGCCCGATCGTGAAATCGTCACGATAACCCGCGCGCAGCATCCTGGGCCGCATCGCGCCACCGACTGCCACCACCGTGGCCTGGGTCGAGCCGCAGACCGCACCGAAAAGCGCGCAGGCCGACGTGACCGAAATCGCAAGCCCACCCCGCAGATGGCCCATGAAGCGCATCACCAGATCGAGCAACCGTTCCGCCGAATGGCCGCGCGTGATGATATCTGCAGCCAGGATGAACATCGGCACCGCGACCAGTGCCGAGGGCTTCACGCCCCCGATCATCTGCTGAACGATCTGCTGCATCCCGAGACTCGGGAAATAGATCACGAAGGCCAGGATCGTCGCCACCAGCAGCGGCATCATCATCGGATAGCCTGCGACCAGCAGCAGGCACATCACGCCCATCATCATCAGGATCATGGCGTTGCCCTCCCGTCGGGATGGGATGCGGATTGCTGCGCCTCCAGCAGGACCGCAAGCTCGGGATCCTCATAATCGTCCGTCTCGGAAAACGAGACCCAGACACCTTCGCTGCGGCTCAGATTGGCCCAGACAGCCAGCAGATATTGCAACCCGGTCAGTGCAAGCCCGACGATCACGGCGACATAGGTCCACCATAACGGGATCTGCATCGCAGGCGTCAGCCGTCCACGCGCTGCGACCTTGGCAACATATTCCCAGGCATACCAGGCCAGCAGGAACATGGCCAGCGCCGTAGTCAGCGAGATCGCCGCCATCAACCAGCGCCGGGGACGTTCGGGCACCATGTCATAGACGGCGGACATGCGAATATGCCGCCCCTTGCGGGTGACATAGCCCAGACCCACGAAAGTCACCGTGACGATCAGGATCTCGTTCAGTTCTTCCGAGAAATAGATGCTCTGCGAGAAGACATAGCGACCCAGCACGTTGGCGACGGTATTCAACGCCATGACCAGGATCGCGATGCCCGTGATCCCCGCTTCGATCCCGGCAATTCCATTGTCCAGCCGGTGCAGAATACCCGCCCCCGGACCGCGTGGTTGCGTATTCATCGATCGTTCTCCGTTGGCATGGCCCGGCCTGGACCACCGGGCACGGCGGATATCTACTGCGCCAGCTCGGACTTGAGCGACTTCAGCAGTTCGGCACCCTGCGGACCGACGATTCTGGCGACCGCAGCGTCGGTGGCCTTGGCACGTTCCTGAAACACCGCGCGCTCATCTTCGGAAAGCTTGATCAGCTTGATCCCCGGCTTGGCCGCCTTGATCGCTTCCAGCCGCTCGGCATTGAATTTCTCGACCACCGGAGTGATGAAACCGTTCATCTCGGCGAAAGTCTTGTCGAGAAGCTGCTGACGCTTGGGTGGCAGGGTCTGGAACCAGTCGTCGCTGGCCATCACCGCCGTCAGCAGCTGCTGCTCCCCGGCCCAGATCATGTAATCGGTGACCTCGTAGAACTTCATCTCCTGGATGGCGGAGACCGGGTTCACCTGGCCATCGACCTGGCCCAACTGCAGCGCCCCATAGACCTCACCGAATGGGATCGGGGTCGGGCTGGCGCCAAGATCCTCGTAAGCCTTGAGCAGCATGGGCGAGACCATGACCCGCATCTTGAAATTCGTCAGATCCTTGGGCGAACGGATTGCCTTCCGCGTGGTCCAGACCTGTTCGCCCTCACTATACAGCGCGCCGAGTTTCAGTCCCTTGGCCGCGAAATTCTCAGCCAGCGCCCCCTGGACGGTCGGGCTTTTCGCCAGGAAACGGTTCACCTCGGCCGTTTCGGAGGGCAGCAGATAGGTCGCAAGAAGCGCCTGACTTTCTGGCACGATGGTGCCCAGGTTCCCGATGGAAAGATTGGAAAGCTGAACCACCCCATCCGCAGTCTGCTCCGCCACCTCGGTCGGCGGGCCAAGCGAACCCAGCGGATAGATCGTGACGGTGACTTCACCCCCGGTGGCGGTTTCTATGCGCTTCTTGAACTCCTGCGCATAGCTGTCCATGATCGAGCCGGGAATTTCCTCGATCGCGAATTTCCATTCCTCAGCCACGGCAGCGCCACCCGTCAAGGCGGCAAAGGCTGTCACGAATACCAACCTTGCGGCAACTCCGGTCATGTTCAACTCCCCCTGTTTCTGGTGCTGCAATCTCGACCGTCACGGCTGAGGGCAATTATAAAGTTTTGAAGTTTTCGATAGACTTGAATTATGTGATCCTTACTTTCGATTCCATGAAGTGAGCATGCGGATCAGTGACTACACCCTGCGCAATCTGCGCACCTTCTGTGCCACGGTCGAACACGGCGGTCCCAGCGGCGCACAGGCCGTGCTGGGAGCCAGCCTTTCGTCGATTTCGACCCATCTGAAGGATCTGGAACTCAGTCTTGGCTTCACGCTCTGTCAGCGAGGCCGGAGCGGCTTCGCCCTGACCGAAAAAGGCGAGGCGGTCTACCGCGAGGCCAAGCGGATGCTGAGCGGTATCGAACAATGCGAGGCCAATCTGGGCTCGCTGCGCAAGATGCGGACCGGCCATCTGCGTATCGGCATCGTGGACAGCGAGGCCGACAATCCTGAGTTGCCCGTTCACCGCGCCATCCGCCGCTTCTTCGGGCGTGAACACAACGTGCGGCTGAGTGTGGAGATCGGCACGACGCAGGCACTCGCCAAGGCGCTGCAAACCGGCGAGATCCACGTTGCCATCGGTCCTTTTCCAAACCGTCAGCCCAATGTCGAATACACCCCGATCTACACGGAGGAGCACGCGCTTTACTGCGGAAGCCAGCATCCGCTCTATGCCCGGGCAGACGGGGCGGTGACGCTGGAGGAGCTTTCCGCCTGTCCACTGACCACGCGCCCCTATCTTCAGCGGGCAGAGCTTGCCGCCTTGCACGATCCGAATGTCGTTGCCTCGGTATCGAACATGGAGGCACAGGCGATCCTGATCCGCAGCGGTCGCTTCCTGGGTTTTCTGCCACTGCATTTCGCCAGTACCTGGGTTCAGCGCGGTGAGATGCGGCAGATCACCGGGCTTGGACTGGAATGGTTGTCCCAATTCCATATCGCGCTGCGCATCCAGCCGGAGCCACCGGAGATTGCGAGGATCTTCGCGGCCGATCTGGCAGAGGAACTCGCGCACCAGCGTCACGACCCGTATTGAGCGGACTGCAGCCTGCATGAACAGGTGGCCGACATTCAAATGCTCAGATGCGCGCACCCTGCTGACATGACGCCCCTCCGCTCGCGTGCAGCGATATCGACAGGACCATTTGCGCCACAGCCTCTCGGCAATGCGTTGCCTGCAGTACGCATTTCTGTGCCCGCGCCGAGACAGTTCAGACGATTGTGTCTGAAATGCATTCGATGACACTAAGATTGACACACGGATGGCGTTTCCATGCCCCCATCAGACGATTCGCCAGCGAATCATGTGATGAGGATGATCGCCCCGCCGGGCTGTCGCAGGTCTCGGAAGACGGCACGGGGCAGATCGGGCATGGCACGCGCCAGAACCGTAACGGAGACAAATCCCCCTGTGAGGCACGCTATGGTCACGATG
>JBHADS010000003.1:0-9930 GCA_041855185.1 Lautropia sp.
TCTGCCCGGAGATGCTGCAGGATTTTCTCGACTTCAACGATTTCCTCGACCGCGCCGACGAGGTGCTGCAGTCACTCGGACTGGAAGGCGTCTTCCAGATCGCCAGCTTCCATCCGGACTATCAGTTCGCCGGCACAGCCCCCGAGGACCTGGACAACGCCACCAATCAGGCGCCCTACCCGACGCTGCACCTGCTGCGTGAAAGCAGCATCGAGCGTGCGGTCAACGCCTGGGGCGAGGATACCGACCGCATCTTCGAGGCCAACATCGAACGCCTGCAGACGATGGGCGCAAGCGGCTGGCTGGCGCTGCGCGCACACTGGCAGACGCATGTCGACACCGGGCAGCAGCTCAGGCGCGCCCACGGCTGCCCGCACGCCGACCAGCCCCCGGCTCCCCTGCCCCCGAAAAATCCCGGGCCGGTGGACGAGGCCGCCGGCTGAGCGCCTCTGCGCCGCGCCCCCGGGGACGCCTCGACCCCGTGGGCATCGCGGCCGACTGTCTGCCTCGGCTATCATCACGGAATGGCCCGGACCGGGGGCACGGCCATGCCGCATCGCTGACAACCCAACCATGACCCCCTGCCAGACAAGGAAACATCTCGATGGATCGTCGTTCTGCCCTGAAGCAGGGGGTGGTTGCAAGCGTGGCCGCCGGCTCCGCCACCCTGGCTGCTCCCGCCATTTCCCAGAAACGCGAACAGTGGCGCATGGTCACTGCCTGGCCCAAGAACTTCCCCGGTCTGGGCGTCAGCGCTGAAAACCTCGCCAAGCGCATCACCACCATGTCCGGTGGCCGCCTGAGCATCAAGGTCTTTGCCGCTGGTGAGATGGTGCCCGCCCTGCAGTCGCTGGACGCCGTGATCGAAGGCAGCGCCGAGATGTGCCACGCCGCTTCGTACTACTGGCTGAACAAGAGCCCGGCCCTGGTCTTCTTCACCGGCGTGCCCTACGGCATGACGGCCCCCGAGATGACGGCCTGGATCAACGTGCTGGGTGGGCAGGCGCTCTGGGACGAGGTCTACGACGGCTTCGGCGTTCAGGGCTTCCTGGCCGGCAACACCAGCATTCAGGCCGGCGGCTGGTTCCGCAAGGAACTGAAGTCGGTCGCCGATGTGAAGGGTCTGCGGATGCGCGCGCCCGGCATCGGGGGTCAGGTCTGGCAGAAGATGGGCGCCTCGGTGATGAACCTGGCCGCCGGCGACATCTTCCAGTCGATGCAGACCGGTACGCTGGACGCCGCCGAGTTCGTCGGCCCCTTCAATGACCTGGCCCTGGGGCTGTATCAGATCACCAAGAACTACTACATGCCCAGCTTCACCGAGCCGGGTCTGTGCCCCGAGGTGGTCGTCAACAAGAGCAAGTTCCAGGCACTGCCCAAGGATCTGCAGGAAATCGTCCGCAGCGCCTGCCAGGCCGAGTACGAAAGCATGTTCTCGTCCTATACCGCCAATGACCCGCGTGCGCTGCAGACCCTGGTCGACAAGCACGGCGTCAAGATCCTGAGGTTCCCGGACGAGATCTTCCAGACCGGCGCCAAGATCTCGAAAGAGATCATCGAGGAGATGCGCAACAGCAAGGATGCGCTGACCAAGAAAGTCACCGAGCACTTCATCCAGTCCTTCAACCTGCTGCGCGCGAAGACGGACGACTCGGATCTGCCTTACATCGAAGCACGGAAGAAGTACTTCAGCCTCTCCAAGTAAGTACATACTTTCATAAAGACCCGGATCATTCGAATGCGAGCAGTAGCAACCTATATCACCATCATCAGCGCCATCAACGGTGTCATCGGACGGCTGTTTTCCTGGCTGTCCCTGGCCATCGTGCTGGTCTGCTTCACGGTGGTGGTGCTGCGATATTGGTTCAACACCTCCTACATCTGGATGCAGGATCTCTATGTCTGGCTGAGCGGAGCGATGTTCATGGGTGTCAGCGCCTATGCACTGATGCGCGACGATCATGTCCGGGTCGACATCTTCTATCGGAAAGCCTCGCTGCGGCAGAAGGCATGGCGCGACCTGTTCGGCGTGCTGTTCTGCCTGCTGCCCTTCTGCCTGCTGGTCTGGACCTACGCGCTGCCCTACGTGCAGCGTGCCTGGCGGCTGACCGAAGGCTCGCCCAATGCGGGCGGGCTGGAAGGCTTCTTCATTCTCAAAGGCTTCATTCTGGTCTTCGTGGTGCTGACGGCACTGCAGGGACTGGCCATGCTCGGCCGCAGCATCCTGGTGCTTGGCAACCGCGAGGAACTGCTGCCCGAGCACCTGCGCTACAAACAAGAAACCACTCACTGAACGATGGATCCAGTCCTGATCGGCGAAATTCTCGCCGGCTCGCTCTTTTTCGGCATCATCGGCGTCCTGATGCTGGGCTTTCCGGTCGCCTACTCCCTGGCAGGTGCCTCGTTGCTGACCGCAGCCATCGGCTGGTATCTCGACGTATTCGATTTCTCGAACTTCGGTGCCCTGGCCTCACGCTACATCGGCTTCATGTCCAATGAAGTGCTGGTCGCCGTGCCGCTGTTCATCTTCATGGGGGTGCTGCTCGAACGCTCCGGCATCGCCGAGTCCCTGCTCAGCACGATGGGCCGGGTCTTCGGCAAGGTTCGCGGCGGTCTCGGCTTCTCGGTCATCATCGTCGGCGCCCTGCTGGCCGCCTCCACCGGCGTGGTCGGCGCAACCGTCGTCACGATGGGCCTGATCAGCCTGCCCGCCATGTTGCGCGCCAACTATGACCCGCGGCTGGCCAGTGGCGTCATCGCCGCCTCCGGCACCCTCGGTCAGATCATCCCACCCTCGACCATCCTGATCTTCATGGGCGACATGCTGGCCGGCACCCATGCCCAGGTGCAGATGGCCAAGGGCAACTTCGCGCCCTCGCCGGTTTCGGTCGGCGACCTCTTCGTCGGCGCGATCCTGCCCAGCGTGATCCTGATCCTGCTCTATATGCTCTACATGGCAGGCAAGGCCATCTTCGATCCGAAGTCCTGCCCGGCCACGCCCCACGCCCCCGACAGCGCAACCAGCCTGGGCCGCGATGTCCTGACGGCGCTGCTGCCGCCGCTGGCGCTGATCGTCGCCGTGCTCGGATCGATCCTGGGCGGCATCGCCACCCCCACCGAGGCCGCCTCGGTCGGCTCGATCGGTGCGCTGCTGCTGATCATCCTGCGCAAGCGCCTGAGCCTGAAGATGATCCGCGAAGCCTGCCAGGCCACGGCCACCATCACCTCGATGGTGTTCACCCTGCTGCTGGGCGCCGCGGTCTTTTCGATCGTCTTCCGGATGCTGGGCGGCGAGGATCTGGTCCACGCACTGCTGTCCGACCTGCCGGGCGGCGCGATGGGCGCGCTGATCATCGTGATGCTGGTGATGTTCCTGCTGGGCTTCATCCTCGACACCTTCGAGGTGATCTTCATCATCATCCCGATCACGGCGCCCGTGCTGCTTGCACTCGACATCAACCCGGTGTGGCTGGGTGTGCTGGTCGGCATGAACCTGCAGACCAGTTTCATGACCCCGCCCTTCGGTTTCTCGCTGATCTATCTGCGCGGTGTGGCGCCGGCCAGCGTCACCACCGGCATGCTCTATCGCGGTTCGGCCCCCTTCGTCGTCCTGCAGCTGATCGGGCTGGGCATCGTCATCGCCTTCCCCGAACTGGCCACCTGGCTGCCCGCCCAGGTGTTCGGCAATCAATAAACCAGCCCCCGGGCGGCCAGCCCCTCGCGGAATCATCCCGATGCCTTCGCGAGGGCAGCCCCCGGCAGGCGAGCCGACCGGGCCGCTCAGCCGGTATCCCGATTCCTGCCGCCCGCAGGGGCGTGTTCCCGCAATGGCCCGCTTTCTGCTACGCTAGCCGGCCCCGGCCTTCCAGCCCGAGTCTCAGAAGTACCACCATGCCTGAAACCCTCCGCGCCCGTCTGGCCAGCATCGAACCCGCCCTGCTGCGGGGCTTCATGCGCGGCCTGGAGAAAGAAAGCCTGCGTGCCACCCCGGAAGGCCGCCTGTCGATGCTGCCCCATCCCAAAGCACTGGGCTCGTCACTCACCCACCCGCGCATCACCACCGATTTCAGTGAGTCCCAGCTCGAACTGATCACCGGCGTCCACCAGAACGTCGAGGACTGCCTGCGCGAGCTGACCGAAACCCATCAGTTCGTCTACCAGCACATCGGCGACGAGCGTCTGTGGTGCACCAGCATGCCCTGTCTGCTGCCACCGGACGACGAGATCCCGCTCGGACAGTACGGCAGCTCCTTCATCGGCCGCGCCAAGACGCTCTACCGTACCGGCCTCAAGTACCGCTACGGCAGCCGGATGCAGACCATCTCCGGCCTGCACTACAACTTCTCGGTGCCCGATGCCCTGTGGCAGGCGATCAAGATCAATCCCGGCCTCCGGCTGGACGAGGACCGCCCGCAACGCGCCCGCAACCAGGGCTATTTCGGGCTGATCCGCAACTTCCGGCGCGATTCCTGGCTACTGATGCTGCTGTTCGGCGCCTCTCCGCTGGTGGCGCGCAGCTTTGCCGAAGACGCCCCGCAGGCGCTGCAGGCTTTCGGCAGCGATGCCCTCGGCCTGCCGGGTGCCACCTCGCTGCGCATGGGACCGCTCGGCTATCAGAGCGATGCCCAGTCGCGTATCGGCGTCAGCTACAACTGCATCAACAGCTATGCCAACTCGCTGCACGATGCGCTGACCCAGCCCTACCCGCCCTACGAAGCGATCGGCATCCAGGTCGATGGCGAGTACCGGCAGCTCTCGACCGCGCTGCTGCAGATCGAGAACGAGTTCTACGGCACCATCCGGCCCAAGCAGACCATCCGCCGCCAGGAACGGCCGCTGATGGCACTGGCCAGCCGGGGCGTCCAGTACGTCGAAGTCCGGCTGATGGACCTCGACCCCTTCAGCCCGATCGGCATCACGGCCGACACCATCCGCTTCCTCGACATCTTCCTGCTCACCTGCCTGCTGTCCGACAGCCCGCGTGACACCCCCGAGATCATTGCGCACCAGGCTGTCAACCGGCACAAAGTGGCACAGCGGGGACGCGAGCCGGGACTGATGCTGACCCAGGACGACGGCAGCCAGCGCAGCCTGCTCGACTGGGGCCGCCAGATCCTCGCCAGCTGCAAGCCCGTGGCCGAGCGTCTGGATGAAGCCCACCCCGAAGCGGAGGGCGCCTACGCCCGCGCCCTGCAGGTCGCCGTCGAGCGACTGGAAAAACCCGACACCACACCCTCGGCGCGTCTGATGGCCGCGGTGCGCGAGCAGCCCGAAGCCTCCCTGATCGGACTGATCCGCGAGCAATCGGCCCGGCATCGCCAGACCCTGCTCGCACAGCCGCTGCCCGCCCAGGTGCAGGACGAGCTGCTCGCCATGACCCGGGAATCCTTCGTCGACCAACAGGCCATCGAAGCCGCCGACACCGGCGATTTCGAGCATTGGCGCCAGCAATACATCACTTCGGTTCCTCCACTGATCAGTGACTGAAAACCAAGCCCGTGAGGCGCTGCTGGTCCGCGCCTTTGACCGCCACCCGCCCAGCGAGATCTGGACCGAATCCGACCGCCACCATGCGTCGCAGGAGGCATTGCGCCGCTGCGGCGCCGAGGCTCCGCTGGACACCTTCATCGCCGAGCGTGCCGCCTGCGCGCTGCGGCGCCTCGATCGCCGCCACCCCGGGATCAACGACGCCGTTCAGTCCCTGCAATGGCGCCCCTGGATCGGCCCGGTGCTGATGCTGCTCGCGCTGCTCAGCGGCCTGGCGCTCGATGCCGCCGGCGCCGGCCAGCGCATCAACATCCTGAACCCGCCGCTGCTGCTGATTCTGGTCTGGAACCTGCTCACCTATCTGGTGCTGGCCTTCAATGCCTTCTGGCCCGGCAAGAGCCGCATCCAGAGCACGGGGCTGTCGCGCCTGCTGATGCGCCTGGCCACCGGCCAGCGCTGGCGCGAGGCAGCCAGCGGCCGCGCAGCCCCGGTGCCCCAGGCCGGCAGCCCGACGGCCGCCGGCTCCCCTGTCGACGCCCTGCTCGCCCAGTTCCGTCACAGCTGGTTCAAGCTGGCGGGCCCCCTCTACGCCGAGCGCGCGCTGAGCCTGCTGCACACTGGCGCCCTGCTGTTCGCCCTGGGAGCCCTCGGCGGCCTCTACCTGCGCGGCCTGGCCTTCGAGTATCGCGCCGGCTGGGAAAGCACCTTTCTCGACCCCAGCCAGGTTTCCACCCTGCTGAACCTGCTCTGGGGGCCCGCCAGCCTGATCAGCGGCATCGAACTGCCCGACGCCGCCCGCCTGGCAAGCCTGCGCTACCCCGAATCCAACGGCGAGAATGCCGCCCCCTGGATACATCTGCAGATGCTGACCATGCTGCTGATCGTGATCCTGCCCCGGCTGGCACTGGCCCTCGTGCACCGTCTGCGCGCCCGAAAACTGAGCGCTCACTTCCCGCTGCCGCTCGATGATCCCTACTTCCGGGATCTGAAGCGCCAGATGCGGGGCGAAGCCTCGGTCGCCTGGGTCATACCCTACAGCTACCACCTGCCACCGGACAATCGCCACGGCCTCGCCCACCTGCTGAGCCAGGCCATCGGCAGCGACACCCGGCTGCGCCTGCAACCGGCCGTCGTGCTCGGCGAAGAAGATCTGCTCGAAGCCCCGCTGCCCGAAGTCGAAGGCAGCACCCTGGCCGTGGCCTTGTTCTCGCTGTCGGCCACCCCTGAAGCCGAGAACCACGCCACCTTCCTCGAACGCCTGAGCCGCCTGCTGCCCTCCGGCCTGCCCCTGCTGGCGCTGGTCGACGAAAGCAGCTTCCGCGCCCGCTTCGGCGCCGACAGCAGCCGCCTGGAATCCCGCCGCAGCGCCTGGCAGCGCATCCTCGCCACCCACAGCGACATCCCGCCGATCTTCGTCAGCCTGGACCAACCCCCGGCAACCGACACCGTGCACCTGCTGGGCGAGCGGCTGAGCACGGTGCCGGCGGGGCATTGAGAAGGATCGGTATCCGGTACACACGGGGTTCAGAGACAGCACATAAGCCGATTGCATGTTCAGCAACCGATACGGTCTATGTGTGTACACGCCGTTTAGTGCTCAAAAGTGCACATTTGCTCATTACCCTTTTGTGAAAAAACGGGTTGGTCGTTAGAATACTCAGTAACAACACCCCCCAAGCCTAGTCTGCGCCATGCGCAGGATGCTCAAACCGGGGGGTTACTTTTTTCCGGGATCGATCGTGCGCTACGACAAGCCCGCGCTTTCCATCGCCGAACAAGTCGAACGTCTCAAAGAACGTGGTCTGATCTGCCCGGATGATCAGAGAGTACGGCACTACCTCGCGCATATCGGCTACTACCGGCTCAGCGCCTATTGGCTCCCCTTCGAGGAGCTTCCTCCACCGCCGACAGATCAGCAGCCCCACAAGCGGCGCACTCACCGATTTCGCCCCGGAACCACCTTTGATCAGGTGCTCTCACTCTATATCTTTGACCGACAGCTCCGTCTGTTGGTCATGGAAGCCTTCGAGCGAATCGAAATCGCCGTCCGGACCGCCTGGGCGCATACCCTCGCAACACGGCACAGGAACCCCCACGCCCACCTGGATGCAACGCTGTTCAAATGTCCGTGGGAGCACGCCAGTGCCATTGCGCGCATGGCCAAGCAACTGAAGGGCAGTCAGGAAACCTTTGTCGTTCACTATCGTCAGCACTACGAGACTCCCTTCCTGCCGCCGATCTGGGCCGTCGTCGAGACACTGAGCCTCGGCTCGCTCTCTCACTGGGTAGCTGCCACAAAGGACAATTCGGTCAAACAGGAAATCGCAAAGCAGCTGAATCTGCCTACGGCCCAGGTTCTTGAAAGCGTGCTGCACGCGCTGACCCCGATGAGAAACGTCTGTGCCCACCACGGCCGTCTCTGGAACCGTCGTCTCACCCTGCAACTTCCCCGCATCAAGCGCCTGCAGAAGCAGATGGTTTTCGATTCAATCGCCGCGCCCAAGTCCGGGACCCCCACAGACCCTCACAGGCAGAGCGAGCAATCCGTCCCGGCAAGCGGCACGACGACGCAACAGCAGCCAGCCCGTGAGATCTACAACTACCTGTTCATCATCGCTCACCTGATCCGCAGCATCAGCCCCGGCAGCAGCTGGCCGCAGCGCCTGAAAGAGCATATTCAGCAAGCACGTCCAGCGCAGCAGAAGGCAATGGGCTTTCCGGACGATTGGGAGCACCGGCCCATCTGGCAGGACCAAGCCACACCCGCGCCCGACCGAGGGCAAGCACCCCTCGCTTGACCGCACACCGAGGCGCACTTCTCAGGGAGCGCTTGTCCCCGGGCGACGCCCGCACCACGCCGCACCAGCATCCCACCCAAAGCTGGTGCACAATGAGGGGATTGTCCCTTTCATGAACGCCCGTGTCCGACACCGTTCCCACTACGATCTCTCTCAGCCTGGTCTCGCACACCAATGTGGGCAAGACCACGCTCGCCCGCACCCTGCTGTCCCAGAACGTCGGTGAAATCCGGGACGAACCCCATGTGACCGATACCGCCGACCGCTTCGAGCTGTGCCAGACGCCGCAGGGCGATCTGCTGCTGCTGTGGGATACCCCGGGTTTCGGCGACAGCGCCCGGCTCGCGCGCCGGCTGCTGCAATCGGACAAGCCGATCGGCTGGTTCGTCAGCCAGGTCTGGGACCGCTTTGCCGACCGGCCGCTGTGGTCCAGCCAGCAGGCGGTGCGCAACGTGCGCGAAGAAGCCGATGTCGTGCTCTATCTGGTCAATGCGGCCGAGAATCCCGAGGACGCCAGCTACGTCGAGCCGGAGATGAAGATTCTGGCCTGGATCGGCAAGCCGATCATCGTGCTGCTGAATCAGATGGGACCGCCGGCCGGCCCGAAAGCCGAGGCCGAGGAGATCGAGCGCTGGCGCGGCTATCTGAGCCGCTTCGGCGATGTGCGTGAAGTGCTGGCCCTGGATGCCTTTGCCCGCTGCTGGGTGCAGGAAGGCGCATTGCTGCAGAAGGTCGCCCCGCTGCTGCCCGCCGACAAGCAAGCCGGCTTCGAGCGGCTGAACCTGCTGTGGCAGCAGCAGCGCCGCAGCACCTTCGACGGCTCGATGCAGGTGCTGGCCCGGCATCTGGCCGCCACCGCGCTCGACCGGGAGCAGATCCCCAACAGCGGCCTGAAGGACCAGTTGCGCGAAGTCGGCAAGGTGCTGGGCATCTCGCGCGACCGGCAGGACGACGCCAAGCAGCGGGCGATGGCCCTGCTGGCCGAGCGCCTGAACACCTCGATCCGTGAATCGACCGACGAGATCATCCACATCAACGGGCTGGAAGGCCATGCCAGCGAAGCCGTGCTGAACCGGATGGCCGATCACTACGATGTGACCGAGAACCTGAACGAAGGACGGGTGGCGATGGTCGGTGGCCTCGTCACCGGCGCGCTGGCCGGCCTGAAGGCCGATGTGCTGGCCGGCGGACTGACGCTTGGCGGCGGCATGATCGCCGGGGGCGTGCTGGGTTTTCTGGGGGGCGCCGGGCTTGCCCGCGGCTACAACATGGTGCGCGGCATCGATACCGTCACCGTCACCTGGACCGATGCCGTGATGAACCGGCTCGTGCAATCCAGTCTGCTCACCTATCTGGCCGTGGCCCACTATGGCCGTGGCCGGGGCGACTGGGCGCAGTCCGAACATCCCGCCTACTGGGAAAAGACCGTCACCGACGTGCTGGCCCAGCAGGCCGAACCCTTCAACCAGTTCTGGCGCCGGCGCCAGAACTACGGCCCGGATGCCTTGGCCAAGGCGCTGCAGACCGAGCTGACGCTGGCGATGGAACGCATCCTGATCCGGCTCTATCCGAACGCCCTGTCGATGGCGGCCCTGGGCAGCGGCGCCAAACGGCTGAACATCAACCTCGGCGCCGACCTGGCCCA
>JBHADS010000004.1:0-4545 GCA_041855185.1 Lautropia sp.
CTGGCACTGGCACTGGCACTGGCACTGGCACTGGCAACGATGCTGGCACGGGTTCTTCCGGCAGCAACGGCGGCGATGCGGGCGGAGGCTCGGGCTCAGGCTCCGGAGCCGGCGCCACTACGGGCGGTACGGGCGGCAGCGTGGATGCTCCGGTCTCCCCCGAGCTGCCCGAGCCCGAGAAGCCCTATACGCCGCCCGTGGTCGTCCCGCCGCCGGTGCCCAATCCGCTGAAGGCGGGGCTGAATGCGGCCAGCGGTATCCGGCTCAGCACGCCGGCCATGCCGTGGCCCTTCAATCACCGCTTCACGGACGCGGGCACCAACGCGCTGCTGGACAATCAGTTGCAGTTGCAGCGCCTGGGGGGCTGCGGGCTGTTCTCGGCCTGTCTGACGCTGGAAAGCGCCAAGGTCGTGGAGGCAGGCAGCACCGGCCATGTGAGCTGGGGTCGCTGGACCGATGGCAAGGCGCGTCTGCGGCATCTGCTCTTCGATCTGGAGCAGAATCTGCACGCCAACGCCGGTCTGCACTATCTGCTGGGGGCGCCGACGGTGACGATGCCGACCGAAGGGACGGCACGCTACCGGCTGGAAGGGGCTACGTCGCCCACCTTCGCCGGTGGTCAATATGCGCCCGGCAGCTTCTCCGGTCAGGGGCTGGTGCAGTTCGGTCCGGGCACCGGCACGCGGATCGCGCTCGAAGGCGAGCTGAAGTTCGGCGCCGACCAGCATTACCGGATGGTGAGCCAGGGCGCGCAGTTCGATGCGAGCAACCAGCTCGTCGGCATCGGTGACAGCAATCTGCGAATGACGAGCAGCAACACCTTCCAGGGCGATCTCTCGGTCAGCGCGCTCGGGGGCAACGATGCGATGAAGTGCGGCGGTGGCGACTGTCGCGCCGCGGTCGATGGCGCCTTCTTCGGCGAGCAGGCCAGTCACATGGGCTTCAGCTATTCAGTGCATAATCCCGCGCACAGCGCCGAGACCGATACAATCAACGGCGTAGCCGTGATGAAGCGCGAATAGCCCCCTATCGACACCGTGCCCGGAAATCCCACCCAAGCCCAGTTCAGCATCCAGGAACCCGACAATGCCCGCCTCGCCAGTCTGTGCGGGGCGCTCGATCAGCATCTGCGCCTGATCGAGCCGGCGCTGGACGTGCGGATCACCCGGCGCGGCAGCAGCTTCATCGTCGACGGCCAGGGCAACGAACCTGCCCGCACGGTCGCCCTGCTGAAACGACTCTATGCCGGCGGCCGCCATCCGCTCAGCCCGGAGGAACTCCAACTGGCCATCATCGAATCCCGCCACAGCGCCCCCACCGATCCCGGCGACCCGCCCCTCACCCCGGTGCTGCCCCCGCAGTCTCCCGACAATCCGGTGCTGCGCACCCGCCGGGGCGAGCTGCAGGGCCGCACGCCCAACCAGCGCAAATACCTGAAGAGCATTCTGTCGCACGATCTGAGCTTCGGCATCGGCCCCGCCGGCACGGGCAAGACCTATCTGGCGGTCGCCTGCGCCATCGACGCGCTCGAACGCGATCAGGTCGAACGGATCATCCTGACCCGCCCGGCCGTCGAGGCCGGTGAGCGTCTGGGCTTCCTGCCGGGCGATCTCGCCCAGAAGATCGACCCCTATCTGCGCCCGCTCTTCGATGCGCTGAACGATCTGATGGGCTACGAGCGGGTCGTCAAGCTGACCGAGCGCCAGCAGATCGAGATCGCGCCGCTGGCCTACATGCGCGGCCGCACCCTGTCCAACGCTTTCATCATCCTGGATGAAGCGCAGAACACCACGCCGGAACAGATGAAGATGTTCCTGACCCGGATCGGTTTCGGCTCGAAGGCGGTCATCACCGGCGATGTCACGCAGATCGATCTGCCGCCGCCGAAGAAAAGCGGGCTGGTGCAGGCCGAGCGAGTGCTGAAGAAGGTGAAAGGCATCGGCTTCAACTATTTCGATGCCGGCGATGTGGTGCGTCATCCGCTGGTGGCCCGGATCGTCGAAGCCTACGAGAAGCAGCTGGACAACCGCAAGCGCGCCGCGCCCAACGCCGGCTGAAGGGGCTGCCATGTCATCCCGCTCCCCACGCCGCCCCGCTGCGGACAAGCCCGCCGGCCCGACCCGCACCACGGCCCGGGCTGACGCACCGCGTGTGCCGGCCCCCCGCCTGTCACTGCAGGTTCAGCACGACCCCGAGGCGGGCGCGCTGCCGGTGGCGCGCGGACAACTGCGCCGCTGGGTGCAGAGCAGCCTGCAGCGTGATGCGCAGCTGGTGCTGCGCTTCGTCGGCGCCGAAGAAAGCCGGATGCTGAACCACCAGTATCGGGGCAAGAACAAGCCTACCAATGTGCTGACCTTCGACTACAGCCACGAGCCGGTGGTCGAGGCCGATATCGTCATCTGCCTGCCGGTGCTGATCGACGAGGCGCGCGAGCAGCACAAGAGCCTGCGCAACCACCTCGCCCATCTGGTGATCCACGGCGTGCTCCATGCACACGGCATGGATCATCTCGACGCCGAGGAAGCGGCCGAGATGGAAGCCTGCGAGATCGCGCTGCTGCGCCGCTTCCGCATCGACGACCCCTATACGCTGCCCGCCGACGCCTGAGCCTGAGCCGCCCAGCCATGCGCTGGCGACGAAGCCGGCGTCTCCCGCCAGAACGACCTGATGCCCGAACCGAAATTCCCCCCGTCACGGAGCCGTACCGCCTCAGCGACCGGCCAGCCTTCCTCCCCCCTGCCCGCAGACACGCCCGAAGACCCACCGGCAGCCGGCCACGCCACCGCCGCTGCCACCCGCCGGCCCAGCCGCTGGGCGCTGCTGCTGGCCGCCGCGCTCGGTGTGGCCCATGCCTTCACCTTTGCACCCTGGGGCAATGGCTGGTTGCAACTGGCGGTGCTGGGCGGCTTCGGCCTGCTGCTGGCGCGCGCCATCGATCAGGGCGCCGGCACCGTCCGCATGGCGCTGACGGGCGGGCTGTTCGGGCTGGGCTGGTTTGCCGCCGGCGTGGGCTGGCTCTACGTCGCCATGCACCGCTTCGGCGGTCTGCCCGCGCCGCTGTCGGCGGCCGGCGTGCTGCTGTTCGCCAGCTATCTGGCGATCTTTCCGGCGCTGGCTGCGGCCCTGATCGGTCGCTGGGGCAATCCGCACCGGCCCACCAGCTTCATGCTGCTGATGGCCGGCGCGCTGACGCTGGCCGAGTTGCTGCGCGGCTGGTTCCTGACCGGCTTTCCGTGGCTGGGCATCGGCTATGCCCATATCGACAGCCCGCTGGCGGCCCTGGCCCCGGTGGGCGGGGTCTACATGGTCACGCTGGCCGCTGGCCTGATCGCCGCCTGCATTGCGCTGGCCTTCCACCGGCTGCGGCCCTGGCACATCATCCCCGGGCTGGCGGTGCTCGCGGTTGCCGACTCGCTCGAAGGCGTGCAGTGGACCTACCCGCTCGGCCAGCCGATCAGT
This sequence comes from Lautropia sp., assembly GCA_041855185.1. Classification (GTDB taxonomy): domain Bacteria; phylum Pseudomonadota; class Gammaproteobacteria; order Burkholderiales; family Burkholderiaceae_E; genus Lautropia. The sequence goes on from JBHADS010000004.1 coordinate 3,460, forward strand.
GTCAGCCTGCTGCAAGGCAATATCCCCCAGCAGATGAAGTTCGACCCCGGCTTCAGCGCCCAGGCCCGCGCCCGCTACATGGATCAGATCGAGCAGTCGCCAGCCGATCTGGTGCTGCTGCCCGAAACGGCCTGGACCATCCCCTGGAGCAGCGTCGATGCCGACACCCGGGCCCGGATGTACGGCTTCATTACGGACACCGGCAGCACCGTTGCCCTGGGCATCCCACGGGTGGTGCCGAATCCCGAGGCCGGCCCCGACGACCCCTATGGCGGGATGCAGTTTGCCAACAGCGTGCTGCTGCTGGACCGGGCCAGCCTGGCCGACGAGGTCGAGCCGCTGGTCTACGACAAGCAGCACCTGGTGCCCTTCGGCGAATTCATTCCCCCCGGCTTTCGCTGGTTCGTCGACATGATGCAGATCCCGCTCGGCGATCTGCGCCGGGGCGAGCCGAAGCAGCCGGCGCTGCCGGTACGCGACCAATGGATCGGCTTCAACATCTGCTATGAGGACATCTTCGGCGAGGAGCTGCTGCCGGCCCTGCGCAGCCCGGAGGGCACGGCCCAGAGCGGCGCCACCATTCTGGCCAACCTCACCAATCTGGGCTGGTACGGTCAGTCGCACGCGCTGCCGCAGCATCTGCAGATCGCCCGGATGCGAGCGCTGGAAACCGGACGGCCGATGATCCGCGCCACCAACAACGGTGTCACCGCCGTGATCCTGCCCGATGGCCGGGTCGAGGCGCAGCTGCCGCTGCACGAGGCCGGCGTGCTTAAGGCCCAGGTGCAGGGGCACGGGGGCATGACGCCCTATGCCGAGACCGGCGGCAATCTGCCGGTCTGGGTGGTGTCGGCCCTGATGCTGCTGTTCGGCGTGTTTTCGGGGCGACGCGAGGCGCCCTGACGGGGCTGCATGGGGCGGCATGGGGCTGCGCCCGACGCAACAACTTTACAAGCCTTTCAAGCCCCGTTTACAGCCCGCGCTTAAGATCTTCATAGAGCGGCCGATACATCGTCCGGCACACCGGGCACACGGTCGGCGGGCACATGCAGCGAAGGCGCTGCCTGCCGTCACTCAGCTCCCCAC
>JBHADS010000005.1:0-8414 GCA_041855185.1 Lautropia sp.
CCAGGCCGAGGTGCAGAGCTTCCAGGCACTGGCCCGGCAGTACCAGCTCGCCGCCTGAGCCTGTCCGCGCCGCCAGCCCCGGCGGGCCGGCGGCCGCGACAAATCTGCCTGGGCGCAGGGGCTCAGGCCGCCTGCGCCGCCTTCCGCAGCACCGGCGCCTCGCGGATCGGCAGGTTCAGCACCGCGGCCAGCGCCGCCAGCGCGATGTCGGCATACCACATCCAGCTGTAGTCGCCGAAGGCGGTGATCGCCACGCCGCCGAGCCAGGCGCCCAGAAAGCCGCCGATCTGGTGCGACAGCAGCGTCAGCCCGAACAGGGTTGCCAGGTAGCGCACCCCGAACAACTTGCCGACCAGGCTGGCGGTCGGCGGCACGGTCGCCAGCCAGGTCAGCCCCAGACCGGCTGCAAACAGGTAGAAACTCAGATCGGTGCGTGGCGACAGCAGATAGAGCCAGACCAGCAACGCGCGCGAGGCGTACATCCAGAACAGCAGGTACTTGCTGCGATACAGCCCCACCCACCAGCCGACGACCAGACTGCCGATCACATTCGAGATGCCGATGATCGCCAGCGACCACGAGGCGACGCTGGCGGGCAGACCGCAGAGATCCACTTCGGTGGGCAGGTGCGTGACCAGAAAGGAGATGTGGAAGCCGCAGGTGAAGAAGCCCAGGTGCAGCAGAATGTAGCTGCGATCCCGGAAGGCATCGCGCACCGCCTGCCTCAGACTCTGGCCGGCCTGTGCCACCGCGGCAGCCGCTGATCCCTGGGCCGGCCGGGCGGCTGCCGCAGCAGCGCTGTTGCCCACCGGTGGCGCTTTCGGGCCGCTCCCGTCCAGCCCATAGGCGGCCCCGTCGCTGCGGGTCAGCCAGCGGCAGAGCGGGATCGCCACCAGGCTGATGGCCCCCAGCATCATCATCGCCCCCTGCCAGCCCAGCGCCGGCAGCACGATCATCGCCTGCACCAGCGGGGCAAACACGAACTGACCGAAGGAGCCGCCGGCATTCAGCACGCCCGAGGCAAAGCCACGGGTCTGCACCGGCACCTTGTTGGCCACCTGGCTCATCAGAATCGAGAAGCTGCCGGCACCAGCGCCAAAGGCAATCATCAGGCCGACGGTCAGCACCAGCCCGGGGCCACTGGCCAGCCAGGGCATCAGCATGCAGCCCGCCGCCAGCAGCAGCGTGCCGATCCACAGCACCGGCCAGGCGCCGTAACGATCGGCCAGCGCCCCCGTCACCGGCTGCGCCACACCCCACATCAGCTGGCTGACTGCCATCGCAAAGCTGATCATCGACATCGACAGCGCCGTGTCCGCCAGCAGCGGCTGCACGAAGAGCCCCAGCGACATCCGCAGCCCCATCGTGATCATCAGCACCACCGCCGCGCTCAGCACCAGCATCAGAATCCAGCGTGCGTTCTCGTTGTCCTTGTCCATGCTCAAGCAGCTCGTCTCCGGCGGTTGGCGTCGAGCCGTCAAGTATAGAGCGAGTCCTCCATGTGAAAGACCTCGCCGCGGGCGGCAAAGGGCAGGCGCCGCCCCGGCGGCAGCAGAAAGGCGTGGTTGCGCCGCACGCGCAGCGCGTCGCACTGGCCATCGGTGATGATCAGCAGCGGCCCGTCCGGCGGAAAGTCCGCCGCCGCCTCCAGCAGATCGATGGCCGGCTGCAGGATGGTGCCGCCGCGGCCCTGCACGCGGACACGGCCGGCAATGTCGTTGGCGGCCAGATAGCCGGCGTCATAGGGATGAGCGTCGCAGAACACCACCCGCACCGCCGGCACCTCCTTGGCCTCGGCATAGCTGGCGACCGCCCCCAGCGCCCGCGCCAGCACCGGCCGTGCAATCGAGGCCGACGTATCCAGCACCACCCCGAAGGTACGGGCCTCGCGCCGCCCCTCATCGGCCTTCAGCGAGGGACGCGGGATGTCGGGCGTGGCCGATTGCCGCCGCGACAGCCGGGCAAAACTGCGCCGGGTCTCCAGCGGCGGAAAATGGTGATCGAACCAGCGCGCGAGCTGAACCTCCCAGGCGATCGGCGGCTGCATCAGCGCGTTGATTTCCTCCAGCAGCCCGGCCGGAATCAGGCCCCGCCCCTGCTGCTGATGCAGCAGCAGACCCTTGCCCAGCTGCTCGCGGCAGAAAGCATCCAGATCCGTGAAGGGCACCGCCTCCCGGCAGAGCCTCCGCTCCAGCATGTCGCCCTGGCTGCCGGCAAGCGTCGCCAGCCGCCGCATCCGGCGCAGATCCTTCGTCAGCCGGTCGTAGACCTCCTCGGCCGACAGCCCGTGCAGCGCCGCATCATGCAGCAGACCGAGCGCCGGTGCGCGCCCCACCTGCATCTGGATCAGCCAGTCGTTGATGACGAAATCGCAGGCCACGTTCCACAGAAAGGGATCACGCCCCTGCCGGCGCGGCAGATGGCGCAGCGCCACGTGCAGCACCTCGTGGGCGATGACGAAGCGGGTTTCCTGCTCGTCCAGGCCGGCCGCCGGATTCAGGTAGATCGTGCGCAGCGTCTCGTCGACCGCCGCCACCATGATCTCCTCGCGCCGGCACAGCGCTGCATCCTCGATGAACTCGAAGGCCGCCACCATCGCCCCCAGGAGCGGAAAGCTGCTGATGAACCAGTCGCGGGCCCGTCGTGTGACCGGCGACAGCCGGGTGCCCGGGGCCGCCCCCGTCGTCGACTCCAGCAGGGCGCCGCCCAGTTCCTGCCGCAGCCCCGCGGCCACCTCCACCGCCTGCCGGACGGACTCGGCGATGCCTGCGGCAAAGGCATCGGGCCAGCTCAGCCGGGCGCCGAAGACACTCGCGCGCGGCAGCATCCAGCCCCCAGGCGTCTGCAGGCTGGGGCGCTCATGGCCGCCCACGCTCAGCGCCGCCGCCCAGGCCGGAATACCCCGCTCGCAGAACTCACGATACCAGCGCTGCTCGTCCCAGCCCGGCAGCCCATCGGGCAGGCGCATCGATTCGGGGCCACGAAGGAACTTGATGCCGTGCAGAAAGCGCGCCGTCACCACATCGCAGGCCGCCGACCAGGCCGGCCAGTTGCCGTGATCGGGCTGCCACAGCTCCAGCGCATAGACGAGCACGGCCCGGGCCATCAGATGCGCCCAGACCTCGGGCGTGGCCTGCCGCTTCGGGTGCACATGCACCATGTCGTTGCGCAACAGCAGCAGCCAGCCCTCCGGCGCCACCTCCGACTGCTGGGTCGAGCGTATCCAGCTCAACCGGTCCATCAGCGGCTCGAACACCGGATGACGCCGCAGCAGCGCCCGCCCCTCCTCATAGGCGCGGGTCGCCGGGTTCGAGGCGCTCTTCGATCTGCTCACGCTTTAGGCTCGGGGCGATGCTCGACCAGGCGTGGCAGATCGCGCACCACCTCGACCATGTACCAGGCCGGCAGCGCCTCGCCCCCTTCATCGGCCACCACGATCTGCGCCATCTCCAGACTGATCTGCGCCAGATCCTTCAGCACCGATTTGGAATCATGCACGAAAGCCTGCAGCTCGCCGCCGACCCGGTTCTTCTCGGCCGGCAGCATCTTCATCAGCCGCGCCCGGAAAGCCTGCGCCAGAAAATACAGCAGATCACGATCCTGTGGCTCGTGCGGCCAGCGCGCCTCTCCCTTCAGGATCGCATCCAGCCGATGCCGATCCCCCGCCAGCTTGCCGAAGGCTCGGAACTGCGCTGCATGCTGCGGCGTCAGGCAGCCCGCGGCCAGCGCCTCCAACATCACCGGCGGCGGCATCTCGCCAAAGGCCAGCAGCGCATCGCTGAGCATGTGCCAGGCCCGTGGCGTCGAGAAAGGCTCCTCGTGTCGCGGCGGCTGGCTCCACAGATGATCCGGGCGCTGGCTCAGATACTCGATCACCAGCGGATGCAAGCCTTCGGCCGTGGCCCACTGCAGCCACTCGCTGGCCGACACCCGCAGATGCACATGCACCATCCGGTTCATCAGCGCCGAGGACATCGGTTTGACGATGGCGGAATCCTGCGCCCGGTTGCCGGCCCCGATCACGATCGAGCCTTCGGGCAAGTGGTACTCACCCACCCGACGATCATGGATCAAACTATAGAACGCCTTCTGCACATCCTGCGAACAGGCATTCAGCTCGTCCAGAAACAGGCAATAGGGCTCGTCCCGCGCGATCAGCGCCGGCGGGCAGAAGCGCGTCACCCCGTCCCGGATCTGCGGCACCCCCATCAGATCCTCCGGCGCCAGCTGGCTGCCCAGCAACGACACGCAGTCCAGCCCCACACTCTCGGCAAAGCGCGTGACCAGCGCCGATTTTCCGATCCCCGGCGGCCCCCAGATGAACACCGGCCGCACCGTGGCGACATTGAGCAGAAACTCGGACAGTTGCGAGGGCGTCAGCGCAGTGGTGGCTTGCATGGGAACGGAGATCGAAGAAAGGCCATATCAGTCGCCCGACGGCACCACCAGACGGACGGAGGGAAAGTAGCTGCGATAACGCCGTGCATCGCGGGTCAGGAGGGGCAAGCGCTCGGTGGCCGCGTGTGCACCAATGATGAAATCCGGCGGGACATTCGTCCGGGAGCCACCTTGGCGCCGATACTGCACAAACGCCTTGCCTGCCAGAAAAAGCGCTGCCCGCCCCGGTTCGAGCGTCCGCAGCTGCATGTGCTCCAGAACCTGATCGAGCACCTCAACGGTCGAGAAAGCGAGAGACAGCTCCGCATAGATGATCGGGTTGATGCACAGCACATGCACCTTGGATTGCGCCTGCAGCTGTGCAATCGACCATGCCGCCCACTGCGGATCATCCTCCAGCACATCGATCAGGACGTTGGTGTCGACGAGCATCATGACTCGGCACGGAGCAAGGCCATCAGCTCATCCGTTGTCCACTTGACATCCGCCTTTCCGCGCACCGCCTCGAAACGGTCCGGCTGAAGCGGCTCGCCCGGCGCATCGACACGGCGCAGCACCACATCACCATCCTCACGAACCGCGAAATCCACTTTCGCGCCCGGCGCCAGGCCGAGCGCACGGCGGATGTGCAGCGGAATCGTGATCTGTCCTTTCTGGGTCAACGTCGTCGGCATCGGCAGTCTCGGCGCTTACAGGAGTATTACCGAAAAATATACAGTAATACCTTCTATGCGCCAAGCACCGCCCGACCGAAGCAAGCCGATCATTCATATTCATCGCGAAGGATGGACCGTTGGTCGGGCAATGATGCCGGCGGCGAAGCACTGGAATAAGGTTCGTTGGCGGCCGCTTTTTCAAACTCTGTTTTCCTGCCGAGGAGAACATCATGAAAATCAGCCAACGCATACACGCCTTCTCTATTCCCCTGGCTGCGCTCACCCTCGCTGCATGCGGAGGGAGCGGCAGCAGCGACGCCCTACCCGTCGGGAGCAACGCCAGCGCCCCTGCACCGCAGAGCTGTGCGATCATCGACCAGTCCAACTACCGCATCAAGAGCAGGGTTCTGCTCGACGAGCCCTGCTACCTGCTGAAGACAGGACTTCTGATCTCGGAGGGTGGTGCCCTGAGCGTTTCGCCAGGCACGCGACTGATCTTTGAAAGCGGAGAGGGCATCGTCATTTACGACGGTGGATCGCTGACCGCGGTCGGTACGGAACAATCGCCCATCACGCTGCTCGGCGCAGCTCCCAGTCCTGGTTTCTGGTCGGGCTTGTCGGTCCACTCCAACAGCCCTTACAACCGACTGGAACACGTCATCATTCAGGATGCAGGTGGATCTTCTGCAACCAACGCCGCGCTCTTTGTGGACACCGGTGCACGCCTCGCGGCCAACCACCTGACGCTGAAGAACAGCGAGACCTTCGGTTTCAGCTTTCATGCTCAGGCGGATCTGGAACAGTTCGACAACGTGACCTCGACAGGCAATGGCACCAGCGGTTTCATGCCGTCGAACCTGCTGCACAAGCTGACCCCCGGCAGCACATTCAGCGGCAACACCAACGATTACATCGTATCGGATCTCAGAACAACGGCATCTCTGCCCATTCCAGATGCTGTCACGTGGCACAACCCCGGCGTTCCGATCGAGTACGAGAGCATTTTCATCACCGGTGCGCTGACCCTGAGCCCAGGCATGGTGTTGCGGGCCCGCTCCAACGGACTCTTTCAGGTGTCATCGCCACGAGGCTCGCTGACGGCGATTGGAACCCCGGATGCGCCGATCATCTTCACCGCCACGGACCCTTCTCCTGGCTATTGGCAGGGTCTCAGCTTCAGCACCCGAAGCACAAGCAACCAACTGCAGCACAGCATCGTGGAATACGGGGGTGATCGCTTCGGAAGCGGCAACATCACCGTCAGTCCGCTGGGAGCCGCATCCGTCACGGACTCCATCATCCGCCACAGCCGGCATTGGGGCATGTACGTCGAACGGTATGGAGAACTCCAGCATGGCGGCAACGCCTTTGAGGGCAATGCGGCAGGGACTGTGCGCCTCCCCGAATCCTGAGGCCAAAGACCGGGGTGCAGAGTCACGCGCCCCGGCTTTCATGGCTGCAGTTGATCCGGCCACCGGTCGGGGCATGGGATTTCTCAGCCCCGATCATCCGGGGACAATGCGCTGCCTTCGGCAAAGCACGCTTGTCCTTCAACCCTTCACACACACCACCTGCTTCAGCGTGTGGACGACCTCGACCAGATCCTGCTGGGCGGCCATCACGGCGTCGATGTCCTTGTAGGCCATCGGGATCTCGTCGATCACCTCGGCGTCCTTGCGGCATTCGACGCCCCGGGTGGCTTCGATCTGATCCTGCACGCTGAAGCGCTTGCGGGCCTGGGTCCGGCTCATCGCCCGGCCTGCACCGTGGCTGCAGCTCATGAAGCTTTCCGGGTTTCCCTTGCCGCGCACGATGTAGCTGCGCGCACCCATGCTGCCCGGGATGATACCCAGCTCGCCGGCCCTGGCCGAGACCGCGCCCTTGCGGGTGACGAATACTTCGTGACCGAAGTGATTTTCCTTCTGCACGTAGTTGTGATGACAGTTGACCGCTTCCAGATGGGTCTGGAAAGGTTTGCGGATCACGCTGCGCATCGCGGCGATCACGCGCTGCATCATCACTTCGCGGTTGGCCTTGGCAAATCGCTGCGCCCAGCCCACACCCTGTACGTAGTCACCGAAGTAACGGCTGCCCTCCTCGAAATAGGCCAGATCCTTGTCCGGCAGGTTGCGCTGATGCTGCTCGGCATCCTTCCGGGCGAGTTCGATGAAGTGGGTTCCCATCGCGTTGCCGACACCGCGTGAACCGCTGTGCAGCATGATCCAGACGGCCCCTGCCTCATCCAGACAGATCTCGATGAAATGGTTGCCGGTTCCCAGGGTTCCCAGCTGGGTGTAGTTGTTGGTCTTTTCCAGGCGCGGATGCTTCTGACAGATCTGCCGGAACTCGTCCACCAATCCTGCCCAGGCCGCATCGGTCTCGGCGGGGGGCCGATCCCAGGAGCCCTTGTCGCGCCCCATCTTCTTCGGCGTGATGCCGTGCGGCACCGCCTTCTCGATGGCCGCGCGCAGCGGTCCCAGATCGTCCGGCAGATCCTCCGCCCGCAGCGTGGTCTTGCAGGCAATCATGCCGCAGCCGATATCGACACCGACGGCCGCCGGGATGATTGCCCTGAAGGTCGGGATCACCGAGCCGACGGTGGCGCCGATGCCGTAATGCACGTCCGGCATGGCTGCCACATGCCGGAACACGATCGGCAGCCGCGCGACATTCTGCAGTTGCTTGCGCGCCTCATCCTCGACCGGCACGCCCTTCGTCCACAGCTTGATCGGCACCGCATCGGCTTGCCGGATTTCCTCGTATTGCGGTTTTTCGTTCTGAATTTTCTCGTTGTTCATGTTCTGTCGTATCGCTTCCTGTCTGTTGCGGGCGGCACCTGTGCCCTGCCCGCCCGGCACTCGCTCCAACGGAATGCGCCACGGCCCGTCTGCGAGCCGCTGCCCGGCGAAAAGCCCATCAGGCCCATCACGCCCGATGAGCCGATGCCCCTTGGAGCCGCCTTGGAGCCGCCTTGGAGCCGCCTTGGAGCCGCCTTGGAGCCCGATGAGCCCGATGAGCCCGATGAGCCCGATGAGCCCGATGAGCCACGATGAGCCCGATGATGAGCCCCTTGGAGCCTGCCGCTGAGCGGCAGGGCCACGGCCCGGACGCTCAGCGCAGCTTCACCAGCCCGTTCAGCAACTGGTCCAGACCACCGACCACCTGAATCCGGTCGATCCGCTCGGCCACACGCTCCAGCGTCTCCAGCTCCTTCATCCGCAACGCGATCGGGTTGTCCTCCATCACTTTGGCGGTGTTCAGCAGCGAGCGGGTGGCGGCTGTTTCTTCGCGTCGCCGGATCAGGTTGGCCTGGGCCGATTTCTCGGCTTCGACGACCTGGGCAAGAATGCTCCGCATCTC
>JBHADS010000006.1:0-4904 GCA_041855185.1 Lautropia sp.
GGAGCGCCACCCGCCGTCTGCACGGCCGGCCGGGCGCCGGGGTTTGCCGCCCCGGAACCCGCCGGTTTCACCGATGCCCCGGAAGCGTCTGCCGCACCGGAGGCGGGCGGCAGGGTGGCTGCCGACAACGGGCGCGCTGCGGCCGTGGCGGGCAGGGGCTGGGTGCGCTGAAGCGGAGCCGGCGCAGGCTTGCTGGCGGCTGCGGCCACGGTTTCTGCCGGGCCGGGCTGGGCTGCGGCGGGAGGCGTGGCTTCCAGCACGCGGGCGTCGAATTCCGGGTCATCCTGCGGGCCGTCGCGCAGCAGGCTGTCGGGCACGCACTGCAGCAGCTCCGCAAGCGGCGTGTTGACGGCAGCATCGACCCAGCCCGCCAGCAGCAGCTGATAGGCTTTGCCGAGCCGGCGGATACGCGGCGCATCGAAGATGTCGGTGTTGTACTGCAGCCCGCCGGTCAGCTTCTCGCCTGCGGCCAGGAACCACAGACCCACATCCTCGGCGGTGCCGGGTTGCAGCAGATAGAAGGGCTGATCCTGCAGATTGCCCCAGTTCAACTGGCGTGCCGAGGCTTCCTGATACGAGAAGAACGCCTGCCACAGCGGCGGCCGCGATTCGTCGCGGCTCGGGCCGATCGCCTGCAGCAGCCGGTCGACCGGCACATCGGCATGGCCGAAGGCATCGACGACGGTTCTGCGCACCTGGGCCATCAGATCGCCGACGGTGTCGCCCTGCTCGAAGCGGAAGGACAGCGGCAGGGCGTTGACGAAGAAGCCCATGATCGCTTCCTGCTCGGGGGTGGCGCGGCCGCGCACCGGGGTGCCGATGGTCAGCGCCGGCTGTTTCGACACACCGTGCAGCAGCAGGGCCCAGACGCCGAGCAGGGTCATGAAGGCGGTGGACTGCAGTGACTTGGCCTGCTCGCGCACCGTGTTCAGCAGATCGATGGGCAGGCTGATCCATTCGGTGTTGCCGCGTCCGCTCATCTGCGGCGGGCGCGGGCGGTCGGCGGGCAGCGTCAGCGGCGGCTGCTTCGGGTCCAGACGGTGGACCCAGTGATCGATCTGCGCCTGGATGGCCGGGCTTTGCAGATGCTGGTTGTGCCAGATGGCGAAGTCGCCATAGTCGTAGGCCAGCGCCGGCAGGGCGGCCGGTGCCTGGGGATGCCCGATCTCGCGGGCATAGAGTGCCGCCATTTCCTGATAGAGCAGGTCGAAGGACCAGCCATCCCAGATGATGTGATGCGGCATGAAGAACCAGGCGTGGCAGTCCTCGGCCAGTCGGAACATCCGGGTCTGGAACAGGGGCGCGGTGTGCGTCGGGATCGGCTCCTCGACCAGCTCGTGCAGCGCGGCCTGCAGGGCCTGGGTCTGCGCCTCGCCCTGCAGGTGGCTCAGGTCGACGGCCGGGAACAGGTCGACTTCCAGCCGCTCGGCGATCCGCTGCACCGGCATGCCCTGGGCATCGGTGTCGATCCAGGTGCGCAGTGCCGGCTGGCGTTCGATCAGCGTGTTGAAGGCGCGCTCGAAGGCGGCCTCGTCGAGCTGTCCGATCAGGCGATGCGCCGAGGGGGTGTTGTAGACCGGGGTGTCGGGGTTGATCAGCTCCAGGAAGTAGAGCCGCTGCTGCATCACCGACAGGGGGGCCACGCTGCGGTCGCGGCGGCGCACCGGGGCGTCGCCACTGGCGCCGGCCTCGTCCGGATTCTGATCCAGCCAGGCGTCGAGGCTGCGTGGGGTCGGCGCCTCGAACACGGTGGCCAGCGGAATCTGCCGGCCCAGCTCGGTGCCCAGTGCCAGCAGGAACTGGGCGGCCAGCAGCGAGTGGCCACCCATCGCAAAGAAGTCGTCGTCGGCTTCGAGCGTGGGCAGCTTCAGCTGCGCAGCCATCAGCGCGGCGATCCGTTGCTGGCGCGGGCTCATCGGCTCGGCCTGGGCCTCGGTGGCCGGTGCGGTCTGTGCATGGCCGCGGCCGCCTGCCAGCTGGTCGAGGCGGGGCAGCACCTTGCGGTCGATCTTGCCGTTGGGCAGCAGCGCGAAGGCCGGCATCCAGACGAAATGCTGGGGCACCATGTAGTCGGGCAGCTGTTTGCGCAGGTGGGCGCGCAGGGCGCTGGCTTCCTGACGGGTGGCTTCGCGGGCGGCGGGCTCACGGGTCTGGGCGACCAGATAGGCGACCAGGCGCTGGTCGCCAGGGGTGTCCTCGCGGACCAGGGTGACGGCCTGCTGCACGCCGGGGAAGGCGGCGACCACGGTCTCGATCTCGCCGAGTTCGATCCGGTAGCCGCGTACCTTGACCTGGTGGTCGAGACGACCCAGGTGTTCGAGGCTGCCGTCATGACGCCAGCGGCCGCTGTCGCCGGTGCGGTAGATGGTCCGGCCAGGCGCCCAGGCGTCGGCGACGAAGCGATCGGCCGTCAGCTCGGGGCGGCCCAGATAGCCGATGGCCACCCCTTCGCCGCCGATCAGGATCTCGCCGGCGGCGCCGATCGGCACGTCCTGCCCGGATTCGTCGAGGACGCGGACATGGGTGTTGTCGATCGGGGTGCCGATGCGGATGCCCTGGGCGGTGTTCTGCACCTGCGTGCAGGTGGACCAGACTGTGGTCTCGGTGGGGCCGTACATGTTCCACAGGGCCACCGGCAGTGCCAGCAGCTCGTTGGCCAGATCGACGGGCAGGGGCTCGCCGCCGACCAGAGCGCGGAAGTTGGCGGGTGGGGTCCAGCCGGCGGCCAGCAGCAGGCGCCAGGTGCCGGGGGTGGCCTGCATCACGGTGATCTGCTGTGCCGCGAGCAGCGCGGCCAGCCGGTAGCCATCCATGCTGTCCTCGCGGTCGGCGACGAAGACGCTGCCGCCGGCGATCAGCGGGGTCATCAGTTCCAGCAGCGCGATGTCGAAGGACAGCGTGGTGACGGCCAGCAGCCGGTCTGCCGCACGGATGCCCGGTTTGCGCTGCATCGACAGCAGCAGGTTGGCGGCGGCGCGGTGGGGCACCGCAACGCCCTTGGGCTTGCCGGTGGAGCCGGATGTGTAGATGACGTAGGCGGCCGCCTCGGGGCTCGACAGGTTCATCCATCGGGCCGGGGCGGGCTCATCGGCGTCGGGCAGGCACAGTTCGGCGGCGTCGATCAGCAGGGTCTTGTTCTGCGGCCACTGGAAGTCCTGGCAGACCGGCAGCGTATTGCGGTCGGCGATCACCAGGGCCAGTGCGGCATCCTCCGACATATAGGCGAGCCGTTCCTGCGGGAAGGCGGGATCGAGCGGCACATAGGCCGCGCCGGTGCGCCAGATCGCCCACTGGGCGATCACCATCGCGGCGCCGCGCTCGACGCACAGGCCGACCAGCTTGCCCGGGCCGATGCCCTGGGCTTGCAGGCGTTCGGCCAGACGCTGGCTGCTGTGCTGCAGGGTCTGGTAGCTGACCGCGTGCCGGGCATCGGCCAGTGCGATCTTGGCGGGCTGGGCCTGGGCGATGCGGTCGAAGATTTCGAGCGGCGTGCGGTTCAGGCCCGGTTCGCGCCGGGTCTGGTTCCAGTGCTGCAGCAGCTGCTGCTGTGCAGGCAGCAGCGCGGGCTGCTCGCCGACCTTGCGTTCCGGGGCATCGGCAAGTCCCAGCGCGAGCGCCTCGAAGCTCTGCAGCCAGTGACGGATGCTGGCCTCGTCGAAGAGCGCGGTGCTGTACTGGCATTCGAGCCGCAGACCGCTGTCGAGCGGGGTCAGGTTCAGGAAGATCTCGAAGTTCTCGAAGCTGCGCGCCACCGGCTCGACGCTCACCGAGAGTCCCGGCATCTGCAACTGGGCCGGGTCCATCCGCTGATCGAGGTTGAACATCACCGACACCAGCGGCAGGCGCGAGGGATCGCGCTTCAGCGACAGGTGGGTCAGCAGGGTGCCGAAGGTGAAGCGCTGGTGGTCGAAGGCATCGAAGAGTTCGCGCTGCACCTCGGCGAGCCAGTCCTTGCTGCTGGCCTGGGTGTCGACGCGGCCGCGCACCGGCAGCAGGTTGACGCAATGGCCGACGATGCCCGGCAGGTCGGCGGCGATCTGGCCGGCGGCCGGCACCCCGATCACGACCTCGCGGTTGCCGGTCAGCCGGGCGATCAGCATCTCGAAACCGCCCAGCAGCAGGGTGAACAGGCTGATGCGCTGCCGGTTGGCCGCTTGTCGCAGTGCCTCGAAGCCCTCGGCACCGATCAGGTGGTCGACCCGGTGGGCCGCGACCTGACGCCGGGCCGGCCGGGGCCGGTCGGTCGGCAGATCGGTGACGGGAATGTCCTGCGCGTAGCGGCCGGTCCAGAACCGGATGTTGTCGGCCGCCTCGCTGCTTCTGAGGAAGCGGGTCTCGGCACGCACGTAGTCGGCATAGGCCGAGGGGCTGAGCGCCTTGCCCTGATAGGCCAGACACAGATCGCGCAGCACCAGTCCGAAGGAATAGCCGTCGCAGACCAGATGATGGGTCGACAGCAGCAGGGCCGCCTCGTCGTCGGCCAGACGCACCAGCAGCGCCCGGAACAGGGGGCCACGCGTCAGATCGAAGGGCGCCTGCACGATCTGCTCGCGCCGGTCCTGAAGGCGGCGGGCACGGGTGCCTTCGTCCAGGCCGCGCAGATCGACCACCTCGAAGGGGGTCTGCACGGCAAGCGCCGTCTGCACCAACATCTCCGATCCGTCGGCGCTGAACACGGCGCGCAGCGCCTGGTGCGCCTCGACGACCCGCTGGCAGGCATCGCGCAGCCGCGCGATGGTGCTGTCGTCCACCGGCCCGCGCAGTTGCAGCTCGACCGCCTCGTTGTAGGCGAGCGAAGCTTCCCGGCCGAGGCGGTCGGCCAGCCAGACTTCGCGCTGCGCTTCGGTCGGGTGCAGCACCTGCTCGATGGTCGAAACGGTTTCGATCCCGGCAAAGGGGTCGAA
>JBHADS010000007.1:0-2500 GCA_041855185.1 Lautropia sp.
CCCCGGCACCGCCATGCGCTGAACCAGATCCGCAAGATCCTCGACGAGATGGCCGACGACATCTGCGATCTGGCCGATGCCCTGCTGATGGGCATCCGCCCGCTGCCGGCCATCGACCGGCGCACGCGCATCGCAGCGATCCGCTCGCTGCCCGACCTCGAAGACGATCCGCTGCGGGCACTGGGCCCCTCGCCGTCGATGCTGATCCGCGGCATCGCCCACCGGGTCGGCCACATCAACGACGAGATCCTGCGCCTGTCGCGCACCGCACGCGGCGAGCTGATGCCCAATCTCGCCGTGGTCCGGGCCAACTGGCAGATGTTCGTCAGCCCCACCACCTGGTCCTGGCGTCCGATCCTGTCGCTGTGGAGCTGGAAAACCCCCCAGCTCCGCCATGCGATCCGGGCCGCACTGGCGATGGGCACCGGCTATGCCGTCTCGATCGCCATGCCCTGGGGCGCTCATGCCCACTGGATTCTGCTGACCATCGCCGTCGTGCTGCGCGGCAGCCTGTCGCAGACCATCGAACGCCGCGATCAGCGCGTGGCCGGCACCCTGCTCGGCTGCATGCTTGCGATGGCGCTGCTGTCGATGCATCCAAGCGTGCTGGTGCTGCTGATCGTCATGACCGTCTCCCAAGGCATCGGCCACAGTTTCTCGCAGCGGCGCTATCTGGTCACATCGGTGGCCGGCACCGTGATGGGTCTGGTGCAGACCCACCTGCTCACCATCGACGATCATCACACCACCTTCACCCTGATGGAGCGCTTTGCCGACACCCTGATCGGCGCGCTGGTGGCCTGGGCCTTCTGCTATGTGCTGCCCTCCTGGGAGCGGGGTCAGATTCCGGCGCTCGTCAAGAAGACCCTCGAAGCCCAGGCGCGACACGCCCGGCTGGCGCTGGACCCCGAACAGCTGAAATCGGTGGAAAGCACCCCCGAGCTGGAATGGCGGCTGGCCAGACGCGAAGCCTTCGACACCCTGTCGGCGCTCGTGCAGGCCACACAGCGCTCCCTGTCTGAGCCCAGGGCGGTGCGCCCGCCCCTCGAAGCGCTGCAATATCTGCAGCTGCACTGCTATCAGTTTCTTGCCCAGCTCAGTTCGATCAAATCGATGCTGGTGCTGCGCCGCGACCGGCTGAATCCGGCCGAAGTCGGGGATGCGCTGGCCCGGGTGACGGAGCGCATCGAGCACCAGATCGGCACGATGCCGATCACCAGCCCCCTGGCCACCGACGGCGCCCCCACCACGGCCATGTCGGGCCGGGTCGTGCTGCCCGACCCCTTCGAGCACGACATCAGCCCCTGGATGCTGCGGCGGCTGGATGCCACCTTCGCCATCGCCACCCAAATCCGCGACGACGCGGTGCGGGTGCAGCAGGGGCTGGAAAAAGCCGAAAGTCTGTAGCGCGCGCCCCGGCCCGCTGGCCTCCGGAAGCTGCCTCAGTGACTCATCACCCGGCTGAGAAAGGCTTTCACGCGGGCGTTGTCGTGCCGGCACCCGAAGAACTCGGCCGGCGGCGCCTCGAAAGCGATCCGACCCTCGTCGAAGAACAGCACCCGATCGGCCACCTCGCGGGCAAAGCCCATCTCGTGCGTCACCACCAGCATGGTCATGCCCGAGGCCGCCAGCTGCCGCATCACGTCCAGCACCTCCTGCACCATCTCCGGGTCCAGCGCCGAGGTCGGCTCATCGAAGAGCATCACCCGGGGCTGCATCGCCAGCGCCCGCGCAATGGCCACACGCTGCTGCTGGCCGCCCGACAGGGCGAAGGGGTACTTGTGGGCGTGCTCGGCCAGACCGACCCGGGCCAGCAGGGCCATCGCCCGCTCGTTGGCTTCGGTGCGCGACAGGCCGCGCACCCGGCGCGGTGCCAGGGTCAGGTTCTCCAGCACCGTCAGGTGGGCAAACAGATTGAACTGCTGAAAGACCATGCCCACTTCCTTGCGCAGTTCTTCCAGATGCTGACGGTTGTCGTCGACCTCGATGCCATCGATGACGATACGACCCCGGTCATGGGTTTCCAGCCGGTTCAGCATCCGCAGGAAGGTGCTCTTGCCCGAACCGGAGCTGCCCACGATCACCGCGACCTCGCCGGCCGAGAAATCCGCACTCACGTCCTTCAGCACCTGATGCGCGCCGAAAGCCTTGCACACATCCCGCACCTCGATCAGCGGCCGGTTTCGTTCGCCGGCCGCCCCCGGCGCGGCGCCGGTCCCGGCCGGCTGTCCGGTCTGCATGGAGACCATCTCCTGCTGTCTGTCCGCCCCGCTCATCAGCGCCGCTCCTCCACATCCATCCGATGCTCGACCGCCGTCGAGATCTGCGTCAATACCGTCGTCAGCAGCAGATAGATCACCGCCGCCGTCACCAGGGCCGGAATCGGCTGGAAGGTGGCCGACTGGATGCGGTTGGCCACATTGGTCAGCTCGACCACCCCGATGGCATAGGCCAGCGACGAATCCTTCAGCAGCGCAATGAAGTTGTTGACCAGCGGCGG
>JBHADS010000008.1:0-4359 GCA_041855185.1 Lautropia sp.
GACGTGGCGGTGTCAGCAATGTCGGCTCGGGCCAATCAGACGGGGATGGGTGTCCCCGTCATCGCTGTCCTGTCCGTGTTGGTTCGAGAGAGGATCGACTCGAGGGCAGATCTGGGGCGCTGCCAGCGAAAGGGGCCTACCGCCGGACTGTTTCCTCCGCAGCGTGATCTCCAAGGGGCGAGCAAGCGCTCGATGAGCGCGTCGTCGATCTGCGGTGAATAGAGCAAGCATCCTCTCCAAGTTGAAAGTATTCCTCGCCGAGCTGGAAGGAGAGCCAGCCAAGCCTTTGTGGCACGCGCGGCCCCACTATGAAACCGGGCCGCGGCGGGTCCTCCGCAGAGCTGACTTTTTTTTGCCCTCAAGCGTCTTTCGAGCCCTCCCCCCCCCCAACGCTCCCACTCCCCTACCCACCTACCTACACCCTACCCCTGCACATTCCTTTTTCCTCTCTCTCATCTCTCCCCAAAGACAGAGGGAGGGGGTCAATCACATCCTCGCGCGGCGGCGCGCCGTATCCCCTCCTTCCTTCCCTCTGCCCACCATCTACGCCCTTCGCAGTCAGTAAAAACATGCAGCTATTTCGCTTGTTTCACGTGAAACAGCCATCGGGGGGACGCAAAAAGAAAGGCGGGCGTTTTATAATGGCGCATGAGCATTTACCCTGAATCCTTCGACGTGATCGTCGTTGGCGGGGGCCACGCCGGAACAGAGGCCAGTTTGGCCGCAGCACGCGCCGGCGCGAAGACCTTGTTACTCAGTCACAATCTCGATACGCTGGGACAGATGTCCTGCAATCCTTCCATCGGAGGGATTGGCAAAGGGCATCTTGTCAAAGAGGTTGATGCGCTGGGCGGCGTCATGGCCATCGCAACCGATCGGGCCGGTATCCAATTCCGCATCCTGAACGCCAGCAAGGGACCGGCGGTCCGGGCTACGCGCGCCCAAGCGGACCGCGTTCTCTATCGCCAAGCCATTCGTCAAGCGCTTGAGAATCAAGTGGGTTTGACGCTGTTCCAGCAAGCAGTTGATGATCTTTTACTTTCTGGCGATCAGGTTACAGGCGTGGTGACGCAGCTGGGCATTCAGTTCCATGCGCGCACCGTGGTTCTCACCGCCGGCACCTTTCTCAACGGCAAGGTCCACGTGGGTCTCGACAATTACGAGGCAGGCCGCGCGGGGGACCCATCGTCCAAGACGTTGGCCGGGAGGTTACGGGAACTGGCCTTGCCTCAAGGCCGCCTGAAAACCGGAACCCCACCGCGCATCGACGGCAAGACCATCGACTACAGCCGGCTGGCCGAGCAACCGGGCGACAGCGATCCTGTGCCTGTTTTCTCGTTCATGGGTGACGCCAGCCTGCACCCGCGGCAACTGCCGTGCTGGGTCACGCATACCAACGAACAGACGCACGAGATCATCCGCCAAGCGCTGGATCGGTCGCCCCTGTTCACCGGCGTGATCGAAGGCGTCGGTCCACGCTACTGCCCCTCGATCGAAGACAAGATCCATCGTTTCGCCGACAAGAACTCGCACCAGATCTACCTGGAGCCCGAAGGTCTGACGACGCACGAGATCTACCCAAACGGCATCTCGACCAGCCTGCCCTTCGATACGCAGATCGCTGTGGTGCGCTCGATGGTCGGCCTGGAGAACGCGCATGTGCTCCGCCCCGGCTATGCGATCGAGTACGACTACTTCGACCCGCGGGCTCTGAAACCCAGCCTGGAAACACGCCAGATTCGCGGTCTGTTCTTTGCCGGGCAGATCAACGGCACCACCGGCTATGAGGAAGCGGCCGCCCAGGGTCTGCTGGCGGGGCTCAATGCGGCGCGCCAAGTCAAAGGAGAAGCCCCCTGGTCGCCGAAACGAGATCAGGCCTATCTGGGCGTGATGATGGACGATCTGCTGACCCAGGGAGTGATCGAGCCTTATCGGATGTTCACCAGCCGTGCGGAGTATCGCCTGAGTCTGCGCGAAGACAATGCCGACCTGCGCTTGACCGAGATCGGTCGGATGCTCGGATGCATCGACGACGAACGCTGGCGGCGCTTCACCGAGAAGCGGGATGCCATCGAGAAAGAGATCGGCCGGATGCGTGCGACCTGCCTGAACGAGAAGCTTATCAATCAGGCCCGATTATCGGAAGCCTTGGGCACACCAATAAGTAGTGAGCATTCACTTCACAGTCTATTGAAGCGTCCAGATGTCAGTATTGCGCAGTTGCGCGCGCTGCTGCCCGAACTGGACAGCGATGCCCTGGGCAATCGGGAGGTTGCCGAGCAGGTCGAGATCCAGATCAAGTACCAAGGCTATATCGATCGCCAGCGCCTCGAAGTGGCGCGCATGGCCGAACAGGAGAACACGCCGTTGCCCGAGAGTCTGGATTACAGTCAGATCTCAGGGCTGTCGAACGAGGTGCGCCAGAAACTCGCTGCCCATCGCCCACAGACCATTGCTCAGGCAAGTCGTCTGCCCGGCATGACGCCAGCGGCCGTATCTCTGCTGCTGGTTCACCTGAAGAAGATCGCCAAGCGCCAAGCTGCTGCGACCGCGCCCGGAGCAAGCGCATGAGTCTGCAGCCTCGCCGTCCCTCCAAGTCAACGCAGCGCTTCAGGAACACCTGGCAAAGCGATGACCAGCTGCGCCTCGAGCACGGCCTGCAGCAGCTCGGTATCGTGCTGCCTGCCGCCCAGCTGCAGCAGCTGAATCAATGGGCGGCCCTGCTGCTGCAATGGAATCACACCTACAACCTGCTCGGCAGCAACGATACCCGGACACTGGTCGATGAGCATCTTCTGGACAGCCTGGCGATCCTGCCGGCCCTGGGTCGTCACCTGCAAGACCCGTTGGCCCCTCTGGCGGATATCGGCAGCGGCGCCGGCTTTCCCGGGATTCTGCTCGCCATTGCCCAGCCGCAACGCCCGCTGATCCTGGTCGAACCCGTTGGCAAGAAAGCTGCATTCCTGCGTCAGTCAGCGCTCACTCTCGGCTTGAAGAATGTCCGTGTCTTCGCACAACGCATCGAGACCCTGACGCAGCAGGATCTTGGCGGCCCAGACCCCAACTTCATTTGCCGTGCCTTCACTGCGCTGGGACGTTTTGCCAGCTTGTGCGAACCCTTCATGAGTGAGCATTCACTGGCTTTTGCGATGAAAGCCGTCAAGCTTGCCGAAGAGCAGCTTGAACTGCCCCCATCGATCAGCCTGCAAGCGGTCGAGACGATTCACAGCGCCTTGCCGGATACCCAGCGCTTTCTGGCCGTGCTGAAACGCAGTTTCTCTCCCCCCGTGGTGGCCCCGGCCCCCTCCTCCGAACCAACCGACAACCGGAGACTCGCTTGACGCTCATCCTGACTATTGCGAACCAGAAAGGCGGAGTCGGCAAAACGACGACCTCGGTCAACCTGGCAGCCGCACTCTCTCAACTGGGTAAACGCACCTTGCTGGTCGACCTGGACCCCCAGGGCAACGCCACCATGGGCAGCGGTATCGACAAACGACGCCTTCAGCGTTCGGTCTACAACGTGCTGATCGGCGAAAGCACGGTCAATCAGACGCGCCAGCTATCCGAAGCGGGTGGTTACTATCTGCTGCCGGCCAATCGGGAACTGGCAGGCGCCGAGGTCGAGCTGGTCGAACTCGAACGCCGTGAGCGCCGACTGCGCGATGCGCTCGATGCCGTAGCGTCCGACTATGACTACATCCTGATCGATTCTCCCCCTTCCCTGTCACTGCTGACGCTGAACGGGCTGTGCGCAGCCCAAGGCGTCATCATTCCGATGCAATGCGAATACTACGCACTGGAAGGCTTGAGCGATCTGGTGGGCACCATTCGGAAAGTGCACGCTAACTTCAATCCAGAAATCAAGATCATGGGCATCCTGCGCGTCATGTACGACAGCCGGATCACCCTCGCCCAGCAGGTTTCCGCCCAGCTCGAAGAACACTTCAAGGAGAAGGTGTTCAAAGCCGTCATCCCCCGGAACATCCGTCTGGCCGAAGCCCCCAGCCACGGCCTTCCGGGCGTGCGCTTCGACCCCGGTTCGCGTGGAGCCCTGGGCTATCTCGATTTCGCCTCCGAGCTGATCGAGCGTACCCCCGCCTACCTGGAGCAGATGAAACGCACAGCCTCCAAGGCTGCTGCATCGAGTACCCCGGCCCAGGCGTCGGCGGCGACCTCCAACCCGAGCACCGCCTCGGACACAAAGGCCGAAGCCGCGCACCCATCGGAGGACACACCCCAGGAATCGACCGCCTCTGCCAACGCCGAGAGCGGCCAGCACCCATAAGGAATACACAGCATGAGCAAAAAACACAAAGGAGGTCTTGGACGCGGACTGGATTCGCTGCTGGGTGGAGA
>JBHADS010000009.1:0-15558 GCA_041855185.1 Lautropia sp.
GGTAAGCTGGCCTCGCTCATCGAGAACCATGTCGAGGTCGTGCAGCATTATTACGACTGTGCCGAGCGACACCGCTCGCTGGTGGACGTGATCCGCCTGGGGCAGGGTGCCAGCCCCCGGCTGCCCTCGCACGGCGTAGACGACACCGACACGGGCACGCGGCCCGCGCTCAACGCCGTGCCCCGGCGCGAGAGGCGGACGCGATGACGGCGGCCTCGATGGCCGTGGCCAGCCTGATCGCGCCCGTGAGCGCAGCGCGCGCCGGCAGTGGCGCGCCAGCCCCCCCCGGGAGGGGCGCCACCCCCCCCGGGTCAAAGGTACTTCCGCGGGCCGGGGCGCTGCGGGCGGGAAATGGCCCCGGGATTTGGCATCTGCGAGCACGAAAAATCGCGTTTCGTTTCGGTTTGGGGGAGAGTATCCCGGCCGATGCAAGGCAGAACTTCCTGAAAAATCAACACTGAACGACAGATAGGCACCGAATGACACCTCTCCGGCAAAACGAAATGGAACCGAAACGGGTTGCGCTTGGCAAGGCGGATCTGGCCGTGGTCGTGGACGCTGCATTGGCCCAGGCGGCGACTGCCATTGGCTGACCATGTCTGCCACGCCGACCTACCCGGTCGCCACGATCGCCGACCTCCTGATGGTGTCCGAGCGGCGTGTGCAGCAGCTGGCCAAGGAGGGGGTGATCCCGAAGGCAGACCGGGGGCGTTACGAGCTGGTGCCTGTGGTGCAGGGCTACATCCGGTATCTGCAGGAGCGATCCGTCCACAGCGATGCAACGACGATCGACTATGCCGTGGAGAAGGCGAGGCTGACGAAAGCGCAAGCCGACCTGGCGGAGATCGAGGTCGCGAGGGCCCGCGATGAGGTGGTGGGCGTGGCGCAGCTGGAGAAAAATCTGGCGAGCCTCTTTGCCGAGGTGCAGATCAACCTGAGAAACATCCCGGGGCGCGTTGTTTCGTCGCTCGTGGGCGTGAAGGACGAGCGCACGATCAAGGCGCGACTGATAAAGGAGATTGACCAGGTGCTGCAGGCGCTCGCCGATGCCTCGGTCGTGATCGAGCCGTCCGACACGGTAGGCGAGGAGCTGGTCGATGGGGGCGTTTGACAATACGGCGGCGCTCGCGCGGGTGTTTCGTGCGGTCCGGGGGTACCTGCGACCGCCGCCGGACTTGAAGCCGTCCGAGTGGGCCGAGCGCAACGTCCGGATTCCAGTGGGCAACGCGGTGCCGGGCCTGATTCGATTCGATAACGCTCCGTACCAGCGCGAACCGTTGGACATGCTGGTGGATCCGGACTGCGAGCGGATCACGCTGATGTGGTCGGCGCAGGTCGGCAAGACCCAGTTGGCGCTCTGCGGGCAGGGCTACCACATCGCGATGCGACCGGCCTCTCAGATGATGATGCAGCCGTCGGAGACCGACCTGCACATGTGGTTGAACACGAAGTTCCAGCCAATGGTGGACGCGAGCCCGGTGCTGCAAGGGCGGCTCGCGAAGCCACGTGGGCGGGATGGGGTCAACAACAGCACGATGAAGAGCTACCCGGGTGGGGCACTGATGTTTGCTTGGGCTGGGTCGCCCAAGACGATGCGGGGCCGCAGTGCTCCGATCATCGTGGTCGATGAAGTGGACGGCTACGAAGTGACGGCCGAGGGGCACCCGGTGGCACTGATTTGGCAGCGTGCTGCCACCTTCGGGGATGCGAAGAAGCTGTTGGAAATCAGTACGCCCACGATGAAGGGAACGAGCTACATCGAGGGCGCGTTTCTGCAGGGCGACCAGCGCCATTTCTGGGTGCCGTGTCCGGACTGCGGGGCGTATCAACGCCTCGCATGGGATCGCGTAACTTGGACGGGTAAGGGTGATGACCAGGCCGATCAGCAGCCGGAGACGGCGCGCTACACCTGCGAGGGCTGCGGCAGTCTCTGGGATGATGGCCAGCGCAAAGCCGCCATCGCCCAGGGTGAGTGGCGGGCCACGCGCCCGTTTCGGGGGCACGCCAGCTACCACCTCTCGGAGTTGTACTCGATGTTCCGACGCCTGCGCGACATCGTGCGCTCGTACCTGGACAAGAAGGCATCAGGCGACCTGCAGACCTTCGTGAACGTCTCGCTGGCCGAGACCTGGGAGGAGACGGGCGAGAAGGCGGACGCCGGCGCGCTGCGCTCGCGCAGGGAAATCTTCGCCGCGCCGGTGCCGATGGCCGGGCTGGTGCTGACGGCGGGCGTCGACATGCAGCAGGATCGCCTGGAGGTCGAGATTGTGGCCTGGGGGCTGGGTGAGGAATCGTGGTCGGTCGATTACCGGGTGCTGTGGGGCGACCCCCTGCAGGCGGATGTCTGGGAGGAGCTGGAGGCGCTGCTGGCGTCCACCTGGCTGCACGAGTCGGGCGCGCAGCTGCCGGTGGTAGCGACCTGCGTGGATACCGGGGGCACGAAGGGCTACACGCAGGCGGCCTACGACTGGCTCAAGGGTAAGACGAGCCGCAGGATCTTCGGGGTCAAGGGCGTGGCGGGCTGGGGCAGGCCGATCGTGGGCGCCCCGTCGCGCAAGAAATCGGGCCAGCGCGGCCGCAAGATCGACCTGTTTCCGGTGGGCGTGGACGAAGCGAAGCTCGTGGTGATGCGCCGGCTTTCGGTGGCCGAGCCGGGGCCGGGCTACTGTCATGTGCCCGACGATCGGGAGCCAGAGTGGTTCGAGCAGATCACGGCCGAAAAGCTGTCGCTGCGGTACGTCAAGGGCTTTCCGGTGCGGGAGTGGCACCAGACGCGGGAGCGCAACGAGGCGCTGGACTGTCGGGTGTATGCACTGGCCGCGCTCAAGATCGCAAACCCGTCGATGAAACACGCCGCGCGCCGGCTCGGCCTCGATGAGACGGACGAGGCCGAGGGGCAGCAGAGCGCGCAGGCGGGCAGCGTGAGACCCGCGAAAAAGCAGCTGGCCAAGGTGATGGCGGCAGAGCCAAAAACGCGACAGCCAGGCGCAAATCAGGCAGCGGCGCCCCGTCAGGAAAAACCACAAGAGGACACGGTGGGCGAGGCTCTCAATACTGCGCGCAGACGACCCCGCACGCCAGGTGGTGGACGCCGGCGAAGTGGCTGGGTGCATGGCTGGTGAACGGGATGTGCCTGCCCGGGCTGCGGCTGCTGTGCTGGGCCTAGTGCGATGCGCCGGTCGGCGCCGATCTTTCTGGATGCTTCCTGACTGCTCACATGGCTGACCTGTTTCCTCCTCGACTGACCGCTGGGCTGACGTTTCGCCATACCATCGTGCAGGCCGCGTATCCGGCACCCGACTGGGTGTTGTCTGTGGTGCTGCGCGGGCCGGGGGCATACACGCTGCGGGCCGAGGGCGAGCGGGCGACGCACCGCTTTCATGCGGCGGCGAACGTGACGAGCCAGTGGTTGCACGGCACGTATGCGTACAGCGTCCGGGCGTCTCGCGGGACGGAGATCGTCGAGCTGGCGGCTGGCACCGTGGACATTGAGCCCGATCTGGCGCAGCTCTCGGCTGGGCACGATGCGCGCTCGCACGTCGAGCGCACGATTGCAGCCATCGAGGCGGTGATCGAGAAGCGTGCCACGATCGACCAGGAACGCTACCGGATCAACAACAGGGAACTGTGGCGCACGCCGGTGGTTGATCTGCTCAGGTTGCGTGACCGCTACCGGGCAGAGCTGGCGCGGATGAAATCAGCACAGCGCGGCGACCTGTTCGGGCGCACGATCAAGGTGGCGTTTCGTTGATGGGTTTCTGGCCAATCTTCCGCCGTAAAGCGGCCAGTCCCGAGCCACCGGCGCGGCCTGGGCCTGCGCGGTATTCGCCGCTCGCGCGCACTGCGATGCGGCTCTTCGATGGGGCGAGGCACGACCGGTTGACGCTCGATTGGACGACGCACCCGATGTCGGCCGACGAGGTGATTCAGCGACACCAGCGGGTGCTGGTGGCCCGAAGCCGCCAGCAGGCCGCGAGCAACGACTACGCGAAGGCGTTCATCCGGATGTGTCGGCAGAACATCGTGGGCCCGCAGGGCGTTACGCTGCAAGCGCAGAGCCGTGACGACAAGGGCCGGCTCGATGTGCTGGCCAATCAGGCGATCGAGGCGGCGTTCGATGCCTGGGGGCGGCGCACGCATTGCGATGTGTCCGGGCGCCTCTCGTGGCGGGCGATCCAAGCCGCGTGCGTGCAGAGCGTGGTGCGTGACGGCGAATTCATGATCCGAGTGGTGACGGGCGAGGCGGCGGGCGAATGGGGCTTCGCGCTTCAGGTGCTCGACCCGCAGCGCTGCCCGGTGCAGTTCGATGAGGACAAGCTGCCGGGTGGGCGGTTCATTCGCTCAGGGATCGAGTTTAACCGGTACGGCCGGCCGATCGCGTTTCTGTTCGTGCACGAGGACAGGTACAACCCGTACAGCGTGAGCTACTCGGGCCGCGACTATCTGCGCGTGCCGGCAGATGAGATCGTGCACGGCTTTCTGCCGGAGATGACGGGGCAGAAACGGGGCTTGCCGTGGATGGCGACAGGGCTCTTTCGGCTGAAGCAGCTGCATGGTTTCGAGGATGCGGCGCTCGTGAACGCGCGCGTGGGCGCGAGCAAGATGGGTTTCTTGCAGTGGCGAGATGGGCAGGGGCCGGCCTTTGACGAGGATGAGCAGCGGCACTTTCACATGGAGGCATCGCCCGGGGAGTTCGGTGTGCTGCCCGACGGCGCGGAGCTGAAGGACTGGCAGCCGCAGTTTCCGAGCGGGGACTTTGCCGTGTTCAACAAGGCGATGCTCAGGGGCATCGCGGCCGGCTTCGGGGTGCTGTACAACAACCTCGCGAATGACCTGGAGCACGTCAATTTCAGCAGCATCCGCCAGGGCACGCTCGATGAGCGCGAGCACTGGAAAGAGATGCAGCAGTGGCTCATCGAGAGTCTGATCGAGCCGGTGTTCGAGGCGTGGTTGCCGCGCGTGCTGCTCGCCGGGCGGATCACGGTGAAGGGCAGGCCGCTCAAGCCCGAGCGACTGGCTCGTTATGCCGCCGTATCGTGGCAGCCTCGGCGCTGGGCATGGATCGACCCGCGCGCCGACATCGATGCGGCGATCGCCGCGAAGAACCAGATGCTGCTCTCGCCCAGTCAGATCATCCGCGAGCAGGGGCGGGACCCGTCGGACGTGTGGGCTGAGATCGCGGCCGACATCGAACAGATGCGCGCCGCGGGGATTCCGGACGAGTTCATCAAGGCCGCCATCCTCGACAAAAACCTCCAGGCGACCGTCATGGCTGAGGCCGCGAAGGCGCAACAGAACCAAGGACAAGCAGCATGAGCAAAACAGTTGAGCGAACCCGGAAAAGCGCAACGCTTGCCGAAATACAGGCGCGTGACGGCGCCCGGGCCTTTCGCGGCGCGGAAGTGGGCGTGATCGACGCGAACGCACGCACCGTTCAGCTCGCCTTCTCGAGCGAGGCGGAAGTGGAGCGCTGGTTTGGTTTTGAGGTATTGAGCCACGACCCCGATGCGGTGGTGCTGACCCGTCTCAATGACGGTGCAGCGCTGCTGCTCGAGCACGATCGGGACAAGCAGATCGGGGTGGTGGAGAGAGTTTCTATCGACGCAGACCGCCGGGGGCGGTGTGTGGTGCGCTTCGGGCGAGGCGCACAGGCCGAGGAAATCTTCCAGGACATCGTCGACGGCATCCGCCGTCATGTGTCGGTGGGCTATCGCATCCATGAGGCAAAGCTCGTCGAGCAGCGTGACGACGGGGATGTCTGGAAGATCATGAAATGGGAGCCGTTCGAGATCTCTGTCGTCTCGGTGCCTGCCGATGTGTCGGTGGGCGTGGGCCGGGCGATGGAGGCAGATCAACCGGGCGAGCGTGCTGTGAATCGCGAAGCGCCCGAACCAATGAAAGAGGACATCATGCCTGCTACGACTGAAGCAGTCACGAAACCAACCGAGACCTCCCCCGACGCAGCCCAGGATGCTGGCCGTAGGGCGGCGGAGGCCGAGCGTACCCGTGTGCGCTCGATCATCGAGATGGGGGAGGCCTATGGCGCTCCCGAGCTGGCCCGTGATGCCGTCAAGGACGGCCTGCCGGCTGAACAATTCCAGCGCCAGCTGCTGGCGCACCTGAACAGCCGGATGCAGCAGCCGCTCTCGGAGCAGATGCGCGCGGCCGACATCGGGCTGACCGAGAATGAGGTGCGCCAGTTCAGTTTCATGAAAGTGATCCGGGCGCTGGCGGACCCGACCAGCCATGCGGCGCGCCGGGAAGCGGCCTTCGAGTTCGAGGCCAGCGAGGCAGCTGCGGCCAAGCGCAAGAGCGGCAGTGGCGAGCGCTTTGCGGTGCCGACGGACGTGCTGACGCGCGCGCTCAACACAGCCACGAGCGCAAGCGGCCAGGGTGATAGCGGCGGCTTTCTGGTGGCGAACCCGCTGCTTGCCAGTTCCTTCATCGAGATCCTGCGTAACCGCTCGACGATCATGCAGCTGGGCAATGTGCTGGGCGGACTCGTGGGCAACCCGGACATCCCCAAACAAACGGCAGGTGCTCAGGGCTACTGGGTAGGCGAAGACCAGGACGCGGGTCAGGGCAATCAGGCGCTGGGGCAGATCGGGCTCACGCCGAAGACCTGTGCGGCGTTTTCGGAGATCACGCGCCGGCTGATGATGCAGTCGTCAATCGACGTGGAGGCGCTGGTGCGGGCCGACCTGGCGATGGCGCTGGCGCTCACCATCGACCGGGCAGGCTACTACGGCACGGGTGAGGACAACCAGCCGAGGGGCATTGCCAAGCAGACTGGGGTCAATGCGGTCAGCTTCCAGGCTGCCAACCCGAGTTTCTCGGAGCTGGTGCAGATGGAGACCGAGATTGCGGTGGACAACGCCGACGTGTCGTCGATGGCCTATGTGATGAACGCGAAGGCGCGCGGCTATGCGAAGACCGCGCTCAAGCACCAGGGCGTGGCCGGCACGATCTGGGAGCAGGGCGGCACGATCAACGGCTACCGGACTGAGGTGACGAACCAGATCGAGGACGGCCATGTCTTCATGGGCAACTTCAGCGACCTGATCATCGGCATGTGGGGCGGGCTCGACCTGACGGTTGACCCCTACTCGGGCTCGAAGAGTGGGCGGCTGCGCATCGTGGTGTTTCAGGACGTGGACTTCGCGCTGCGGCGCGTGGAGTCTTTCTGTCTCGGCAAGCGTGGCTGATCGGCGATGAATCAACATGGGCCACGCCGCACGGGTGGCCCGTCGGGAGAGTATGAGATGGCAAACACAGTGAAGATCGAGGTGACGAGCGCGTTCCTGGTCGAAGGCGAGATCGCCAGGCCCGGCAGCCAGGTGTCGCTGCCGCGCGCGGAGGCGCTGGCGCTGGTGGCACGGGGCAAGGCGGCGTTGACAGAGGGGGGCGAGGCGACGGCGCAGGCCGAGGAAGACCCGGAGGCCGAGGGTGAGGAAGTGCCGGAGGATGGCGCGGCGCCGGTAGGCACGCCCCGGGGCCGGGGCAGGCGCAGCCAGGGCTGACGAGTGGTGAGCGCGGTTGTGCGGTGTCTCACACCTCTGGGCGCGGAGGACTGGCTGCCCGGGCATTCTCACCGTAGAGTGCTCGCATCGAGCAACCTGTCACGGAGCCCCGCCATGAACCGCGTCCCGGATTACTGGTATCTGTTCACGCTGGCCGTCAAGGCGGTGATCTTTGTGGTGATCTTCGGGACGCTGGGATGGTTATCGTTTGTGGCGCCATCGGATGACCGGCCGATGCCTGCCACGTTCGAGGGATTCATGGCGGAGTCGATATCACGGCTGCCGCCCCTTCAAATGACGAAGGATGATGGTTACCGGACGGATATTGTTGATCCGCTGATCGAGCCAGGCGGCGCAGAGCGACAGATCTGGGGGCCGTGGCAGTATCCGGCCACGCCTGAGACGTGGACGGCTCATGATGCCGAGTATGCCCGCGCGTATCGGGAGCAGATCCAGAAGACAGAGGCCAGGCTCATGCCTGAGCGCCTGGACGCTGCCATCGAACAGCAGATCGCCCGTAAGCGCCGGCAGTCTTCAGAGTTTTGCCGGATGCAGGAAGGGCCGTGGCTGGATCTGGAGCGAAAGTTCTACAAGATTTCGTCTTTTACCGTGACACAGTGGGGAGTTTTGCAAGGCTTGCGCAAGATGCAGGCCGAGTGTCAACACTGGAAGGCCGAGGCGGCTCGGCGCGGAGGCTCATGAAACCGGCCTGGGAAAACCTCGACATCTTCCTCGACACGGACGACTTCGCAGTCTGGGTGACGGTGTGTCTGCAGGCAGGCGGCGAGCGGCGTGTGCGGGCGATTTTCGATGACCCGTACCTGAACACGGAGCTGGGCGAGTACGAGCTGGATACCAGTTCGCCGCGGCTGACGTGCCGGTGGGCGGATGTTCAGGACGTGGCGCGGGGCGATACGGTCGAGGTGAACGGGCGGGTGTATGACGTGATCACGAACGCGCAGCCCGACGGGACGGGCATGGCGATGCTGGCGTTGGCGGTGCAGGCATCGTGATCGACCTTCAGGTGGACACGGCCGGACTGCAGCGGGCGGCACGCGAGCTGGGGGCGACGGATGCGCTGGTGCGGCAGGCGATGCGCAGCACGGTGGGCAAGATGACGCGCTGGACGCGCACGAGGTCGGCGCGCGAGCTGTCGAAGAGCTTGGTCGTGCAGCAGAAGGTGCTGCGCCCCCGGATCAGGGCTCGCCGGTTGCGGCACACTGCGCGAGGCATGGAGGCCGCTGTCTGGTACGGTCTGAACCCGGTGGCGCTGATCCGGCTGGGCGCGCGCCAGACCAAGGCCGGCGTGAGCGCCCGAGGTGGTCGCAGGGTGGCTGGCGCCTTCATCGCGCAGGCGCGCGGGGGCCGACAGCAAGTGTTCAGGCGCAAGGGTAGGGCCCGGCTGCCGATCGCGGTGCAGGCCGCGGACATCGAGGCCCGCGCGGCTGATTATCTGGAACACGACCTGGTGGACTCGCGCGCGTTCGAGCAGCAGTTCCGCCGGGTGTTTGAGCACGAGATCCAATGGCGAATGCGCAGACGATGACGACGCTGGATGCCTTGCACGAGGCGGTTGTGGGGGCGATCCGGCAGCAGTTCCCGAGCCTGGCGACGGTCGAGGTGTACCGTCAGCCGCGAGGGGCGCTGCCGTTGCCGGCGTGCCTGGTGGAGCTGGCCGAGATGGAGGCAGCCGATGATCTGGACCCGGGCACGGAGCAGCTCGCTCTGCAGGCGCGTTTCGAGGCGCGGCTGGTGATCGGGTTCCGGCAGGAGGGGCGAACCCCTGGGCTGGAGATCCGGAAACTGGCAGCAGCGCTGGCGCATTTTGTGCATCAGCAGCGCTGGGGGCTACCGGTGGGGGCGGCCGATGTGTTGGGGTGTTGGCCGGATGACTTCGATCCGGGCCTCGATCAGTTCGAGTGCTGGCGCGTGGAGTGGCAGCAGGTGATCCACCTGGGCGAGTCGGTGTGGACGGACGAAGGCGAGACGCCAACGCCGTATCTCGCCTGGGCGCCGGAGATCGGGGCGGCCCATGAGGAGGGCTACCAGCCCGCGGTGCCGGCGGAGGCGCCATGAGTAGCGTGTATGCAGTGTCGGAGCTGGAGCGGCTGTTCGCCAATCTGGTGCGTGTGGGCGTGGTGGCCGCCCTCGATGAGTCAGCTGCGCGTGTGACGGTCGATCTGGGCGAGGTGGTGACGGAATGGCTGCCGTGGGTGACGCATCGAGCTGGGGCCACGCGTACCTGGTCGGCCCCGAGTCCCGGCGAGCAGGTGCTGGTGCTGGCGCCCTATGGGGATCTGGCGCAGGCGGTGGTGCTGCCGGCGGTTTACCAGGAGGCGCACCCGGCGCCCGCGAGCACGAAGGATGTGGAGCGCGTCGTTCTCCCGGACGGCTCAACGGTGGACTATGACAGTGCGACCCATCGGCTGACGGTGACAGTGGGCAGTGGCCAGGTCGTGGTCAACTGCGGCTCGGCCACGGTCAACGCAGCGCAGGCTGTGACCCTGAACGCTCCGCAGACAACATGCACCGGCGCGCTGACGGTGGAAGGGCTGTTCACGTACCAGGCGGGCATGACCGGCACTGGCGCCAGCAGCATCGCGGGCGATCTGGCGGTGTCGGGCGCCCTGAGCAACCAGGGCGTGAATGTGGGCGCAGGGCACGTCCACAGCGGGGTGGAGCAGGGCGACAAGCTGACGGGCGGGCCGCAGTGAGCGTCAACCTATCAGTGTCGCTTACAGGTTGATCAGAGACGGACAGACGAACCATTCGGGATTTCCGAATAGTTCGGCTGCCCCCAGGGGGGGGCTACCTGACCGCGCGACGCCTGGCGCTGGCTTGTTGAGGCGAGGACGAATCTTTGCCGCCCTTGATGAGGTGCAGCGCTGGGCGGCGCGGTGGGGATTCGGGGCCGTCGCTTGGTGGGCCGTTGACAACGGACATCGGGGTCAGATTGAAGGTCAGGGCGTTGATCTCATCGACGCTGACGCACAGATCTCGCGCAATCTGACTGCGGCCTATTTTCTGTTCTCGAAGACGCTCCATGACCTTGGACAGCAGCTGCGAGGTTTCCCGCGACATGGGCTCCGGCTCGGTGGAACGGTAGCCGTTTCTGTTCATGGAGATGCAGAGGTTTCGGTATATCCACTCCGAGATCTGACCAAGGTCGCTGTAGCGTCTGGCCAGCGCTACCAGCGATACGCCCCAGTAGCGCTTGAGTCTGATCAGCTGCGGAACCGTAAAGGCAGCCGGTTTGCGCGCGATGACGGCATCCTTGGGCATCAGGAAGGCCGCCGCAAAGGCGTTGGCCTGCTGTTCGATCTCATCGTGCCTGCGCCCTCCTGCCTCGCCACGGTGCAGCATGCTGTACGTGTCACGGACCAGGTGGCCCAGTTCGTGCGCTGCATCGAAGCGGCTGCGCTCAGCGGACTTCATCGTGTTGAGAAACACGAAAGGAGTGCCCTCATACCAGCTGCAAAAGGCATCCACCTCCCGGGACTCCTCTGTCAGGGAGAACACGCGGATTCCCCTGGACTCCAGGAGGTGAATCATGTTGCGAATGGGGGCATAGCCGAGGCCCCACTGCATGCGCAGTGTCAGGGCGGCGTCTTCCGGCGAGAGGTCGCTAAGGTCCGGCAGATCTGCCTGCGGGAGCTTGAAGCGCTCATCCATCCACTCGTTGAGTCGGAATGCGATGGCGCCGGCGCCGAGCGCGCAGGCGCGCGTGCCGGCGCTCATCTTCGAGAGCGCCCGAAAGCTCGCGGCATGCTCGCTGATGACCGGCATGTCCTCTTCCAGAAAGAAAAATGACCGGGGAAAGTTCAGCAGCAGCGCGATGCGCGACAGGATCGCGTCATCGGGGGCGTGCGTTCCGGCCTCATAGTTCTGGATGGTCCGGCTGGTCACGCCCAGCTCTTCGGCCAGGCGCTTTTTCGTGTAGCGGCGCCGGGAACGCGCGAAAGCGATCTGCCGGGGATTGATCTCTGGCATGATGGTGGCTTATTGGCGTGCCGACTTGGGCTCGACCTCGAAGACATCGGAGGGGGCCTCTTCTTCGGGCTCAAGAGACTCGACGGCATTGGACAGGGAGCCCAGGATCAGGCGTTCCGCCCAGGATGTGATGTAGCCCTTGTGAAAGTCGTTCGGCAACGACAGCTCGAAGCGTACTTCATTGAGCATTTTGTCGTAGTGGTACAGCAGAACCCATACCTGGGTGCCGTTTGCCTCTTGCTGTTTGGCCTGGGCAAGGACATTTGCGTAGGGTAGCGCGGCTTGGGTGTTCGCTTCGACGTAGCCCTGGGTGACGCAGCCTTTCTCGGCCTGATTGCGGGGCTGACGTTCGCTGTTGAGCCCGGTCTCGGCGTCCCCAGTCATGACAAGAATGGCTTTCAGCTGATCCTGGGAGATGATCAGGGGGCTGTTTCGACGGTCAAGAGGTTGCCATCCCTTGCTGGCCAGAATGCCCCGCAGCAGTTTGACGGCTTCCAGCCAGTGGCGCAGACCGGCCTCGGTAGGTGCTGAGCGCAACGGGATGGCCTCGCTGCGGCCGCCGAGCCCGGCGCGCATCGCATCGAAGAAGATTTCGGGTGTCAGGTCCTCGGACAGCTGAAGCAAGCGGCGTCTGATCGCCTCAGGGTCTGTGATGACCTGGCCTTGCGGCGCCGGGCCCTGAAGAGGGGCGAGCTTGAAATCGGAGGCAGTCATCAAGGTTCCTTGAAAGGGATTTCTGGAAATTTTACCTCATATCGAGGTCAGAAAAACGGAAAAGGTGGCGCCGGCTGACAGTCCGTTACAGGCGGTTCACGGTGTTGCGTTATTGGCAGGAAAGACCACAAGAGGAAATCCTGGCGCGCGCGCAGTAGCCTGCGCTGCATGAATGGAACCAGCGCCACCACGGGCCGCCGCTCGGCGGGCCTCGATCACCTGCGGCAGAGCATCCGCGACATCCTGACGACGCCGATCGGCTCTCGGGTGATGCGGCGCGACTATGGCAGCCGGCTCTTCCAGCTGCTGGACGCGCCGATGAACCGGGCCACGCTCGTGCAGATCTATGCGGCCACGATCGAGGCGCTGGCACGCTGGGAGCCGCGCATCCGCGTCGAGCGGGTGGTGGCAGCCTCGGCCCAGCCCGGGAGGGTGTCGCTCGACATCCACGGCGTCTACGTGCCCGAGGGTCGTGCGGTGCTGCTGGACGGCATCGAGGTGGGTACATGAGTGCGACCGGGTTCTCGCAGATCGACCTGTCGCGCCTGGCGCCGCCGGCTGTCATCGAGGCGCTCGACTTCGAGTCGATCCTGGCTGCGATGCTCGCGGATCTGCGGGTGCGCGATCCGGCGTTCTCGGCCATCACCGAGGCGGATCCCGCCTACAAAATTTTGGAGGTGGCAGCGTACCGTGAGCTGCTGATCCGACAACGGATCAACGATGCAGCCCGCAGCGTGATGGTCGCCTACGCAACCGGCCCGGATCTCGACCACATCGCGGCCAACTACGGGGTCTCGCGCCTCGTGATCCAGCCCGCTGACCCCCGAACGACGCCGCCCACGCCAGCGGTCATGGAGTCGGACGAGGAGCTGCGCAACCGCGCCACGCTCTCGCTTGAGGGCTATACGACGACCGGCAGCCGTGCGAGCTACGTGTTCCATGCACTCTCGGCCAGCGGTGACGTGCGGGACGTGGGGGTCCAGAGCCTGGAGCCGGGCACGGTCAACGTGGCCGTGCTCTCGCGCAGCGAGACGGGTGAGGCGCCGCAGGCGACGCTCGCGGCCGTGACGGCCGCTCTCAATGCCGAGGAAGTGCGCCCGCTTTGCGACACGGTGGACATCAAGAGCGCCGAGATCGTGCAGTATCAGATCACGGCCGTGCTGACCGTGTTCAGCGGGGCGGGGCAGGAAGAGGTGAGGGCCGCGGCCATCGCGGCGGCCGAGCAGTACACGGAGGATCAGCAGCGCCTGGGCCGTGACATCACGCGCTCGGGTGTGTTTGCGGCCCTCCATCAGCCGGGCGTGCAGAACGTGAAGCTGACCGCACCGGCAGCCGATCTGGTGCTGAACTGGAACCAGGCGCCGCATTGCACGGCGATCGACGTGACCGTGGGAGGCGTCGGTGACTGAGACGCTTCTGCCACCGAATGCTACAGATCTGGAGCGCGCACTTGAGCAGGTGACGGCCCGTGTGGGCGCGACGCCGGTGCCGATCAGCGCGTTATGGGACGCGGACGAGTGCCCTGCACACCTGCTGCCGTGGCTCGCCTGGGCATTCAGTGTGGACGAGTGGGATCCGGGCTGGTCGGAAGCGACGAAGCGGGCCTCGATCCGGGATGCGGCGAAGATCCAGCGGCACAAAGGGACGGTCTGGGCGATCAAGCGGGTACTGGCGAACGCAGGCTACGGCGATGCGCGCCTCATCGAGGGCGACGGCGCCGTGCTGTACGACGAATCGGCCCGGTACAACGGCCAGCGCGTGCATGGCAATACGGAGAGTTGGGCCAGCTACCGGTTCAATCTGTCGAGGCCAATCAACCGCGAGCGCGCACGGGCCATCCGGGCGATGCTTGAGGCAACCGCCCCGGCACGCTGCCGGCTGCTGGATATGTCGTTCACCGACGCGCAGTTTTATGACGGGCAGCAGCGGTATGACGGGGAGTTCGCGCACGGCGTGGCCTGAAGCAGGCGGCACGCACGAACACGGCTCAGACACAGCACGATCAGGGAGCAACACGGAACATGGCGCATCTGCCAGAAGAATCGAAGTTTGATGAGGGCGTCTACCAGCTGGAGATGACCGATCCCGTGGTGGGCGGGCCGAACGGGATCAGCAATGCCCCACTGCGGAGCTTAGCCAACCGCACGCGGTGGCTGAAGGATCAGCTGACGGCGGCGTTGCCCAACAAGGCCGACCGGGAAAGCCCTGCGTTCACGGGCGAGCCGAAGACGACCGAGCCAACTGAGAACGACAACAGCACGCGCATTGCCAGCACCAGCTGGGTTCGCCGCCTGGTCGCGCGGCTGGCGGCGCCGGCTGTGCACGTCGGCAGCCGGGGCGTTTCGCACGGGGAGGCCACGACCAGCGAGGCTGGCTTCATGTCGGCGGCCGACAAGGTGAAGCTGAACGGCATCGCCGCCAGGGCACAGCCCAATGCCGTGACCTCGGTGGCGGGGCGCGAGGGGCAGGTAGTGCTGTCGGTCTCGGATGTCTCGGGTGCGGCCCCAGCGGCCAATCCGACGTTCTCGGGCAGTGTCAAGATCGCGAACAACACGCAGATCGACCTGAATGAGACAGGCACGACAGTTTTTGTGCCCACCAAGTCGCTGAGCGATTCGGGTACTGGCGCCACCGAGGCGGCCTCGAAGCAGGCGGTCGTTGATTACGCTGCCCCCAAGGTCAATGCCTCGTTTTCCGGGACGACCAACTTTTCGGGGACGGTGGTTTTCGATGCCAATGGGGATGCGCGGGGCAGAACCTGGCCCGCCACCGACAACAGCGTCAGCTTCGCAACCACTGCATGGGTTCGGAATGCAATGGCGGACATTGCCAGCAAAGCGGGGTTTTCCTACTCTGGGGCAGCTCTTACGGCAACTGCCCAGCAGCCGTCTGGCTTCGTCAAGCTTCCATCGTGGCTCGGTGGATATATCTTCTGCTGGGTGGGGGGCGATCTGCCCCCGGTTGCGGAGGAGGGCGCTGACTATGACCGAGCGGTGGCGTTCCCGGTGGCGTTCTCGCAGGGGTATTTCTTTGCCATTGTCTCTCCCCGTCCAGGGGGCGGAATTATCTATTCAGTCGGGCCGCGTGATGGGCGGAACAACAGGACGCACACCTACGTCAACGGCGGAGTCCGGTCGGCTCGCAACTCGAGGTTTACGGTTTTTGTCATTGGGAAATGAGCTTAATTTGGAGCGGAGAGCGAGTCGATGGAAATGTACTTTTGCGCCCAGGAGATTGGGTTTTATCTGTCACCTGATGATGCGCCCGGGCCTACCGTGGCCATCACGATGGATGAGCACGCTGCGCTGATGAATGCCCAGGCCGAGGGCGCAAC
>JBHADS010000010.1:0-3480 GCA_041855185.1 Lautropia sp.
GGCACAGGGAGGCTTGCAGGGCAATCTGGCGGTGCTCGATCATCTGATGAGCCGCTTCGAGCTGCCGTGGTTGAACCGCGCCGCCAACCTGCTGGCGATGATGGTGGTTTTTCTGTCGGCCAACGCCTGGGTGCTGTCGGCAGGACGCCTGCTGGCGGCTGCGGTGCGGGACGGACATTTTCCGGCTTTCATGGGCAACCGCGACGGTCACGCCCGCCTCCATACCTTCGGGGTGCTCGCGCTCTGCTATCTGCTCGACATCAGTGCGATGTATGCCTTCGATGGTGCGGAGCGCACCATCGTGCCGCTGATCTCGGCCAGTTTTCTGCTGATCTATCTGATCACGCTGTGGGGCGCCGTCCGCCATTACCGGCAACCGGCGCGGCGGCTGACCCGTGCTGCCGCCGTGTTCGCACTGCTGATGATCCTCGGCTTCGCGCTGAGCGTTCCGCAGGAGACGCTGATCGTGCTCGCGCTGCTCGGGCTGATGTGGGCCCGCTCCACCACAGCGCCCGGCCCATCCGCGCCCGCCCGCTGAACGCCCTCACTGATAGCTGCGCGCGTCCTCGATCACCTTGCCATCGTTGGGCAGGCTGCCCGGCGCCAGCACATCGACCTCGCCGCGCAGCTTGGTGACATCGCGGATCGCCTCGGCCAGACGGGCCGACAGCGCCGCGGCGTCGCAGCCGCTGGCCTCCACCTTCAGCGTCAACTGATCATTGGCCATTTCGCCCGATACCACCAGACGGGCACGGCCGACCTCGGGAAAACGCCGCACGATGTCGGCCACCTGCGCGGGATGCACGAACATGCCACGCACCTTGGTCGTCTGGTCGGCGCGTCCCAGCCAGCCCCGGATGCGGGGCGCCGTCCTTCCGGTCGGGCAGCATCCGGGCAGGATGGCCGACAGATCGCCGGTGCCGAAGCGGATCAACGGGTACTCGGGGCTGAGCACTGTGACCACCACCTCACCCACCTCGCCCTCGGGCACCGGATCACCGGTGCCGGGCCGGACGATCTCGACCACGATATCCTCGTCCAGCACCAAGCCCTCGCGGGCCGAAGTCTCGTAGGCGATCATGCCGACATCGGCCGTGGCATAGCATTGGTAGGCGGCCACCCCGCGCTCGCCGAACCAGTCGCGCAACGACGGAGGGCAGGCTTCGCCACTGACCAGCGCCTTGCGCAGACACGCGAGAGGCACGCCGGCCTCGGCCGCTTTTTCCAGCAGAATGCGCAGAAAACTGGGGGTGCCGATATAGGCTTGCGGCTGCAGCTCGCCCAGTGCCTCCAGTTGCTGCTCGGTCTGGCCGGTGCCGGCCGGAAAGACCGTGCAGCCGATGGCATGGGCGCCGGACTCCATGATGAAGGCACCCGGCGTCATGTGGTAGCTGAAGGCGTTGTGCACCAGATCACCGCTCCGGAAACCCGCTGCGAACAGCGCCCGTGCCGAACGCCAATAATTAGCCGGCTTCCCTTCCGGCTCGAACATCGGCCCCGGACTGGCATAGAGCCTCGGCATCGACGGGCCATAGCGCACGGCCGCAAAGCCGCCGAAGGGATCGGGCTGCACACCCCGTGCCCGGTCTGCCGCGCGTCCATCCTTCTGCCTGCTCAGCAGATCGCTCTTGCGCGTGACCGGCAGACGTGCCAGCGCACTGCGGCTGCCCACCTGCACCGCATCGACCCCCGCCAGAATCTCGGCCATCGCCCGACAGGCTTTCTGTGCATGGGCAACCTGGCTCGGCAGGCGGGCCATCAGCGATGCCTCACGCAGTACCGGGTCGCGGGTCTCCAGGGAATCGAGGTGTTCCATCATCATGTCTCCGAGGGCAAAGGATTCAAGCCAGCCAGCGCTTGCGCCGCTTGTAGCTCTTCACATCCTTGAAACTCTTGCGCTCGCCACCGCCGACACCGAGATAGAACTCCTTCACGTCCTCGTTGCTGGCCAGATCGCTGGCGGCCCCATCCATCACGATGCGGCCGCTCTCCATGATGTAGCCGTAATCGGCATACTTGAGCGCCATGTTGGTATTCTGTTCGGCGATCAGAAAGGTCGTGTGCTCCTTGGTGTTCAGATCGCGCACGATGTTGAACACCTCCTCGACGATCTGCGGCGCCAGGCCCATCGAAGGCTCGTCGAGCAGCACGATGTTCGGATTGGTCATCAGCGCGCGGCCGATCGCGCACATCTGCTGTTCACCGCCGGAGGTATAGGCCGCCTGACTGGTCCGCCGGGTCTTCAGGCGCGGAAAATAGGTATAGACCTTCTCCAGGTTCTGCTCGATCTCGGCGCGATTGCTGCGCGTGTAGGCGCCAGTCAGCAGATTCTCCTCGATGGTGAGGTGCGCAAAGCAGTGCCGGCCTTCCATCACCTGCACCACCCCGCGTTCGACCAGCTCCGCCGGCGAGAGGTTCTCGATACGCTCGCCACGCAGCTCGATGCTGCCTTTGGTGACTTCGCCACGCTCGCCCTTCAGCAGATTGGAGATGGCGCGCAGCGTCGTGGTCTTCCCGGCCCCATTGCCTCCCATCAGTGCCACGATGCCCCGCTCGTGCAGCGTGAGCGAAACGCCCTTCAGCACCAGGATGACATGGTTGTAGATGACCTCGATACCGTTGACCACCAGGATCGGCTGAGCCGTTGCCTGCGCCTGGCCGGCTGCGGCAGAAGATGAATGGGAAACTGTTGTCATGGTGTTGGCACGCTGATAGGCAGAGAGTCGTTCATCAGGCCGGCCGAAGCGGGCGTCCGGGAGATCGGCGGTCGAGCGAGCGATCGGTCGTCCGCTCGCCTCCATCCGGGCGCTTCACAGATGATTTGCCACCTGATGCGTCTTATACCGTGGGTTTCTGGTCCATGCCCCGGACATCCGGCAGGGATGTCCGGGCCTGTGCATCGGGGG
Organism: Lautropia sp.; assembly: GCA_041855185.1. GTDB lineage: Bacteria > Pseudomonadota > Gammaproteobacteria > Burkholderiales > Burkholderiaceae_E > Lautropia. The sequence continues at coordinate 2,907 of JBHADS010000010.1, forward strand.
AAGCGGCGCACCGCCCAACCCCGATGCGAAGAAGCAGGAGATCACTCGCAGGTACGCGGCGTGATGTTCTTCTCCTTGGCATAGCGCTGGCCGTACTGATCGATCAGCGGCTGCACCAGGGCCGGATCACCCTGATACCAGTCGGAAGCCACCTGCCATTTGGCGCCATCCCACTCGGCGATCCGCGCCCAGTCGGTCCCCATGTGGTTGGCGCAGGAGGTCTGGATCGGCCGCAGCACATTGCCGAAGCCCAGCTCGTTCAGGCGTTCCTGCGTCAGGTTCAGGTTCTCCATGCCCCACTTCACCTGCTCGGGCGTCATCACCTTGCCCTTGCCGAATTTCTCCTGGGCGGTGCGGATGGCCTCGACCTGCAGCATCGAGATGATCATGCCGCGGGTATGGGCCATCGAACCCAGCTCTGCGGCACTCCTGGCGCTTCCCTTGCCCTTGTCGTACAGCTCGGCCTTGACCATGTCATGCACCTTGTCGCGCTCGGCGGTGTTGTGGATGGTCACGGTCTTGTAGCCCTTGGCATTGCGGCCGATGTCCTTCACGTCGTGATCGGAGCCCGCCC
>JBHADS010000011.1:0-4122 GCA_041855185.1 Lautropia sp.
CTCGAAGCCGGCTCGCTGCGCGTGCAGGGCGCCCGTCTCGTCTCGGTTCAGCACACTGGCAACCGCGAACTGCGCATCCAGCTCGATCGGATCGAGGCCGGCACAACCGACTCCTTGAAGAACGCCCCGGTCTCTGCCCCGGCCCTCCGGAACGCGAATCCGCGCACCCTGGGCGACACCGCCTCGGCCACGGAGCCCAACCGAGTCGCTGGCGACACCCTCGCAGCCGGCGAGGTGCTCATCAGCTACCGTGTCCGCCTCGGCGTCGGCGCCCAGGAGGGCGATGGCACCAACCGCGCCCACGTCGAATGCCCGACCCCGAACGGCACGGCCACCACCCGCTGCTCCAACGAGTCGCGCTGGAAGGTCCAGGTCACGGCCGGCATCTTCAGTGAAGAAGCCTGTCTCGCCGGCCAGATCTTCGTCGACTGCAACGGCAATTCGGTCAAGGATGCCGAGGAACTCGGCATCCCCGGCGTGCGCCTCTATCTGCAGAACGGCACCTGGCTGGTCTCCGATGAACATGGCAAGTACAGCCACTGCGGCCTGCGTCCCCGCACCCACGTGCTGAAGGTCGACAGCCGCACCCTGCCCCGCCGCGCCCGGCTGGTGACGAGCAGCGCCCAGAACTCGGGCGATGCCGAGAGCCTCTTCATCGATGCCCGCAAGGGGATGCTGCACCGCGCCGACTTCATCGAGGGATCCTGCTCGGCCACCGTGATCGAGCAGGTCAAGGCCCGTCAGGCCCAGGGGGCCAACACCAGCGTGCAGACCGAGCCCGGGCAACCGGCGCTGAGCTTCGAGAGCAAGACCGGCGCGGCCGCAGCCCCGCTGCGCGAGGGTACCGACGGCGCCGCCCAGGCCCGGCCCCAGCAGCGGCACTGAGGGGCGCACGCGCGGGATCGGCCGGCGCATGCCGCAGGGCGAGCCGCCCGGCCATGACAACAGGGGCGACGCCCCCGGTTCAGAGCCCTTCCCGCCCCACGTCCCCGCAGAGCCCGACGGCGACATCGACCGCCGAGCGCCTTGCCGGGGGCCGGCCCAGCGCCCCGCCTCCTCCCAGAGCCCTCCTCTCGGAGCCCGGGCGCGGCACCGCAGGCAGGCACAGCGGGCACGGCGGACGGAGCCTGACGAGCAGCCTGCCGCGACATGCTGGGCAGGCATTTCATTCCGGATGCTGGTATTCTCCACTGGCTGACAGAATCTCCGCCGGTCTCACCGGCTGCCCCGTTCACCCTGCCCACACCTCGGCCCGATTTTCCGCCATCCACATGGCCATCTCCCGCTTTCTCAACGATCTGCTGGGTTTTCGCCCCCGACAGCTGCAAGTCGCCGCCCTGTGTCTGCGGGGCGAAGGCTCGAAGCTCGAAGTGCTGCTCATCACCAGCCGCCGCGCCAGAAAACGCCCGCCGCGCTGGATTCTGCCCAAGGGCTGGCCCATCGCCGGCAAGGATCTGGCCGGCTCGGCTCGGCAGGAAGCCTGGGAGGAAGCTGGCGTCAGAGGCAGGCTGAACACCGAGCCGGTGGGCAGCTATCTGCACGAATATCTGCAGGACGGCAATCTCGTCCGGCAAGTGGAAGTCAGGGTCTTTCGGCTCGATCAGGCCACCCTGGCCGATGATTATCCCGAGGCCGGCCAGCGCGAGCGCCGCTGGTGGACCCTGGAGGACGCCGCCTCGGCCGTCGAGCAGCCTGGACTGGCCGAGCTGCTGCGCCAACTGGCGCGCACCCATCGCCACGCCCTTAGCTCAGAGACGCGCTGACGCGTCTCGTCCCTATTCTTTTCAACGATGCTCTTTTCAGTATGAGTACCCCCAACGACCCCTCGCCCCCGCAGGATCCTCAGCAACGCACCCGCTGGAAAGCGCTGGACAAGGATCTGAAACGCGTCAGCCTTCTGGAGCAGGCCACTGCCCTGGTGGCCCGTCCGCTGGTGGCCCCTGGCGTGGCCCTGGCGTTCGTGGTGCTGGTCGGCGCCGCCGCACTCGGCGTGACCGGCACCCACCCCGGCACCTTCACCATCGTCGTCGCCACGGTGGTCGGCGCCTACATGGCGCTCAACATCGGTGCCAATGATGTCGCCAACAATATGGGGCCGGCCGTCGGTGCCAACGCCCTGACCCTGGGCAGCGCGCTGCTGATCGCCGCGATCTTCGAAACGGCGGGCGCCCTGCTGGCCGGTGGCGATGTGGTCAACACGATCTCCTCGGGCATCGTCGCCCCCGAGGCGGTGGCCGAACCCAACACCTTCATCCTGACGATGCTGGCGGCCCTGCTGTCGGCCGCGCTCTGGCTCAACCTCGCCACCTATCTGGGCGCGCCGGTCTCCACCACCCACGCCATCGTCGGCGGTGTGGTGGGCGCGGGCATTGCCGCGGCGGGCGTCGGCGTGGTGAACTGGTCGAGCATGACGCGGATCGCCGCCAGCTGGGTGATCTCGCCGGTGATGGGCGGCATCATCGCCTCCGCCTTCCTGGCCTTCATCAAGGCAAAGATCCTGTACCAGGAGGACAAGATCGCCGCCGCCCGGCGCTGGGTGCCGGTGCTGATCGCCTTCATGGCGGGCTCCTTCGGCGCCTATCTGGCGTTGAAAGGCTTTGCCAAGGTGTTCTCGCTGGGACTGGTTCCCTCGCTGATCATCGGCCTGGTCATCGGCATCGCCACCTGGTTCGCCTCGGTGCCGCTGATCCGCCGGCAGTCCGAGGGGCTGGAGAACCGCAAGAAGTCGATCCGCAAGCTGTTCGCCATGCCGCTGATCGTCTCGGCCGCCCTGCTCTCCTTTGCGCACGGCGCCAATGACGTGGCCAACGCCATCGGCCCCCTCGCTGCCATCGTCCACGTCGTCAACACCGCGGGCGCCGCGGGCTCGCAGGTCACGATTCCCTTCTGGGTGATGCTGGTCGGCGCGCTCGGCATCAGCTTCGGCCTGATGCTCTTCGGTCCCCGGCTGATCCATCTGGTCGGCAGCGAGATCACCAAGCTGAACCAGATGCGCGCCTACTGCGTGGCGATCTCGGCCGCCGTCACCGTGATCGTCGCCTCCTGGCTGGGCCTGCCGGTCAGTTCGACCCACATCGCTGTCGGCGCCGTCTTCGGCGTCGGCTTCTTCCGTGAATGGCACGAGGCACGCCGCTTCCGCAAGCTGGAAACCGGCGCGAACAGCAAGCCGATTCCGCAGGAAGAACGGGCCCGCCGCCGCCTGGTGCGCCGCTCCCACTTCGTGACGGTGGCCGCCGCCTGGGTCATCACCGTTCCGGCCTCGGCGCTGCTGTCGGCGCTGGTCTACTGGCTGCTGAAGCTGGCGATGGGCTGAGCGCCTCCCTGTTCCTGAATGCCCCAGCGGCCCTGGTCGGGGCAGCAGCCATCGCCGGCCCCGCGGTGCCCGGCAACGGCCCGCATGGCTGGCAGCCGTTTCCCGGCAGCTTGTTCACCAGGTGAAAGATGGAGACGCTCGCCCCCGAACGCCTGCTGCGGAAGCCCCAGGATCAGGATGCCCTCTGACGTGTCACCCGGAATCCAGCGGGCCCCCGAGCCTCTCTCCTCCGGGATTTCCTGCATAAGCCCCCTCGGCAGCCCCGGCCCTCGGTCGCATGAGGGCAGCTCATGTCAAAATGGTTGTTTTCCCGCTTCGGGCCTGCCATTTCCCTTCATGGAGCTGCCATCGATGAAATCCCGCGCTGCCGTCGCCTTCGCCGCAGGCGAGCCCCTGCAAATCGTCGAGATCGACGTGGAACCGCCCCGCAAAGGGGAAGTCCTGATCCGGATCACCCATACCGGAGTCTGCCATACCGACGCCTTCACCCTGTCGGGCGATGATCCGGAAGGGCTGTTTCCGGTGGTGCTGGGCCATGAAGGCGCCGGTGTCGTGGTCGAAGTCGGCGAAGGCGTCACCTCGGTCAAGCCCGGCGACCATGTGATTCCGCTCTACACCGCCGAATGCGGCGAATGCCTGTTCTGCAAGAGCAACAAGACCAATCTGTGCACGGCGGTGCGCGCCACCCAGGGCAAGGGCGTGATGCCCGACGGCACCACCCGCTTCTCGTACAACGGCCAGCCGCTCTATCACTACATGGGCTGCTCGACCTTCTCCGAGTACACGGTGGTGGCCGAGGTGTCGCTGGC
>JBHADS010000012.1:0-3402 GCA_041855185.1 Lautropia sp.
CCAGTCGGTCGAAGCCCAGAAACTGCTGGATAAAGTGGGATACAAGTAAGCACTTGCTATCACTGGATGGCCCGAATCAACTGGACCGAAGAAAACCGGCCAAGTCATCGGGCCAGCAGTTCAGCCGGTCAGCCGGTCAAGCCTTGCATGACGCCGGGATCTGAACCACCCGGCGTCCATGTTCCCGGCAGTTTCACCCCCATGCAGGGCTCGGGCTGGCGCTCGCGGCACAGCCCGCGGAGCACAGCCCACGGCGCACAGACGCCCGGAGCGACGCTCCGGGCCCATTGCAGCCAGCGCACGGGCTGGCCCGCGCCACGACCGGGCGACGGGCGACACGCTGGACTCAGGCGGCCCGCGGCTCGGCCGACTCTCCCCGGAATGCAACGATATGAGCCGTCTCCAGCCGGATGCCGATCCGATCGCCGAGCGCATGTTCATACTTGCTGGGCACCAGCGCCAGCACTTCCGCCCCCGAATCCAGACGCAGGGTGTAGAGATAATCCGCCCCCCGGAAGGTCTTGCGCACCACGACGGCCCGCAGCGACGAGTCCGGGTCATGGATCACATCGTCGGGACGCAGCAGCACCCGGGTCGGATATTCAGGGCGCGACGAGGGCTGGCATTGACCGGCCTCGGTGATGCAGCCCAGCTCGGTCATCACCTGCAGGGGCAGCCCGTCCGATGCATCCCGGCACATGCCCGGCAGCATCGCCCCCTCGCCGATGAAGCGGGCCACATACTCGCTGGCCGGCCGATGGTAGAGGTTGTAGGCGCTGTCCCATTGCTCCATCCGGCCCTGGCGGATGATGCCGATCCGGTCGCAGACCGCGAAAGCCTCGCGCTGGTCGTGCGTCACCAGCACCGCTGTCGTGCCGGTGGCCTTCAGGATCTGCCGCACCTCGGCACCCAGCTGCTCGCGCAGCGCGGCATCCAGGCTGGAGAAGGGCTCGTCCAGCAACAAGAGCGATGGCTGTGGCGCCAGCGCGCGCGCCAACGCCACCCGCTGCTGCTGCCCGCCGGACAGCTCATGCGGATAACGCCGCGCCTGCTCCGTCAACCGGGTCAGGTCCAGCATCTCCGCCACCCGCTCGGCCCGCGCCGTCCGGGACAGGCGCTTCAGCCCGAAGGCGACGTTGTCAGCCACCGTCAGATGCGGGAATAATGCGAAATCCTGGAAGACCAGGCCGATCTGGCGATCCTCGGGAGGCACGATCCGATGGGCATCGGCCAGGGTACGACCGGCCAGCACCACCTGCCCCTGCTGTGGCGCGATGAAGCCCGCGATGACACGCAGCACCGTCGTCTTGCCGCAGCCGGAAGCGCCCAGCAGACAGCCGATCTCCCCCGGTTCCAGCTGAAACGACAGCCCATCCACCGTCAGGCTTTCGGCGCCGGGATAACGGACGAACAAACGATCTACATGAAGAAAAGGCATGTCGTGGCACCTGCGGAAACAGCTTTAAATGTAAATCAATCAGAGAAGAGATCAAGCTCAGGTTCTCGTTGGCTGTTCACCCTGGTCTCCTCCGTGGGGCTGCTTCTGCTGCTGCCGATGGTGGCCCTGGTCATCACCGGCGCCACCACCTTCGATGCCGGCACGCTGCTGCACCTGGCACGCACCACCCTGGCCGAGACCACGCTCGTTTCCGGCACCCTGGCCCTCGGCACCCTGATCGGCACCACCCTCGTCGGCGTGGCTGGCGCCTGGTGCATCGAACGCTACCGCTTCCCGTTGCGCGACACCCTGTCCTGGGCGCTTATCCTGCCCCTGGCCATGCCCACCTACGTGATCGCCTATGCCTACACCGACCTGCTCTCCTTCGGCGCGCCAGTGCATCTGTGGTTGCGCGACACCCTGGGCTTCGAGGGCCGGATGCCGCAGGTGCGTTCACTGCCCAGCGCCATCCTGCTGTTCAGCTTCGTCTACTACCCCTATGTCTACCTGATCGTCCGCAACGCCATCGCCGACATCTCCGCCGCCACCATCGAATCGGCCCGGCTGCTCGGCCACCGGCCACTGTCAGTGTTCTGGCGGGTCGTGCGCCCGCTGATCATGCCCGCCACCGTCGCCGGCGGCATGCTGGTGCTGATGGAGACCCTGGCCGACGTAGGCGCCACCTACTACTTCGGCCTGCAGACCTTCTCGGCCGGCATCTACAAGACCTGGTTCTCCCTCGGCGACCGGGGCGCGGCGCTGATGCTGGCCGTGGCCCTGCTGTTCGTCATCGCGCTCGTCCATCTGATCGAGCGCCGGGCGCGCGGCCGGGTTCAGCAGACCACCAGCCGCGCCCACCGGCCCTGGGCGCGGGAGCCCATCGGCGGCCTGCGCGGCTGGCTTCTTGCCCTGCTGCTCTGCCTGCCGGTCCTGATCGGCTTCGTCGTGCCCGTCACCGGCCTCGTCTGGCTGCTGGCGCGCGAGCCCGAGATGACGCCCACACTGCACCGTTTCGCCGAATGGGCCGGCAACAGTTTCACCGCCGGGATGCTCGGCGCCACACTGACGCTGCTGCTCGCCTGCGCCATGGCCTACGGGCTGCGCTTCGCCGAAAAAGGCCAACGCCGGCTGCTGCAGGGCGTAGCCTCGGGCCTGCGCTTCGGCTACGCCGTGCCCGGCTCGGTCATCGCACTGGCCATCCTCTGGCCGGTGGCCCGATTCGATCACGCCCTGGCCGATCTGGTCGGCGCCCGAAGCACGCTGATCACCAGCACCATCCTCGGCGTGCTCTACGCCTACCTGCTGCGTTTCTTCGCCGTCGGCTACAGCGGCATCGAGGCCGGCATGCAGCGCATCACCCCGAATCTCGACGCGGCCGCCCGCTCGCTGGGCGCCACCCGTTTCGAGGTGTTCCGCCGCGTGCATGTCCCGATCCTGTGGCGCTCGGTGGCCGTGGCCTGGTTGCTGCTGCTGATCGACATCATGAAGGAGCTGCCCGCCACGCTGATGCTGCGCCCCTTCAACTTCGACACCCTGGCCGTCATCACCCAGCAGCTCTCGGAGGACGAGCGCCTGGCCGAAGCCGCCCTGCCCGCGCTGGCCATCGTCGCCATCGGCACCATTCCCGTCATCGTCGTCTCGCGGCTGATCAACCGGCCCCGGCATGCCAGCGCCCGGCCTGGCTCTGCTCATCCCGCAGAGCAGACCGCCGCGTCGGCCTGACCTCCTCCCGGTAAGTTAGCCCACCCAGAAGTGGAAAAATCGGCAACACTCGGAAAGGAAGGCTCGTCGCCATGAAAAGTCGAAGTTCACTGAAGACCAGACGTAGACTTCCCCGTCAAGTCGTCAAGCAGAAATCAGAGACTTGGGGTTGAAAACATCCTGGGCAGAAACACGGCCGGCGGCACGTTGCCCAGCGATTCATGGGGCCGGTCTTTGTTGTAAGCACTCATCCAGGCATCGGC
>JBHADS010000013.1:0-5565 GCA_041855185.1 Lautropia sp.
CCGGGCAGCGAGACCGGAACCCGCGAGGGCTTGAGCAGCGGGCGCCAGCCCTGGCGCTTGCTCCACAGGTCGAAGTGGGTGGCGGCAAAGATGGTGGCCGTCACGGTTTCGCCCTGGGCATTGCGATACTCGGTATTGCCGACGTACTTGCCCACCAGATCGAAGCCTTCGCCGATGCGGCCGTGCTCGAAGTAGTACGCCTGCAGCGCCTTCGGGATCATCACCAGAAAATAGCGCTCATTGCCACGCAGCGGCAGCGGGCGGGCGGACTCGGCGGCCGAGACATTGGCGAAGAAGATCGGGTCTTCATCGGCCACCGCTATCTTGCCGTGCAGAAAATACATCTGCTGATCAGCGTGCTGCATCGGGCTCTGGGCGAGTGTGCTGCCGTTGCTGGCGCCCAGATCCCGGGCGGCATCGAGCAGGCCGCCGGGCGTGGTGGCGGCGTGAGTCGCCCAGGCGACAGTGGGGCAGAGGGCGGCGATCAGGCACAGGTGTCGGAGCATGATGGCGGGGCAAGGGGCGAGAGGTTCGCCACCCTAGCCGTGCCCCGCCGTTTTGAACAGCGCCCGCCAGGCAGCCGGCTCACCCCGGGTTGACGGGCGGTCTGGTCTGAAACAAGGGGGCGTTGTCGTTGCACGGTTTGCCGCAGGCTGTGCAGCTCGTCGGCCGAGATCATCGAAGCGAAGAAAAAGCGCCGGGGCCATCAGGCGCCCGGCGCTTGGGGGAAGCACTGAGGTTCCGGCGCTGGCCCGGCTAGCCGGTGCACGCCACAGGGAGGTGTCCGGCTGCCGGGCCGGGCCCCTGGGTGCGGGGCAAGCTCTGGTGGCTTCGGCTCAGGCTATTGCCGTCATCCAGTCAGTAGTGATAGCGCCCCTGCAGGAAGTCGATACGGTCGGCCAGTACCCGGTAGACGCAGCGGTGCTCCTGCGTGATGCGGCGCGACCAGACATCGCCGCCCAGATACTTGAGGGGCTCGGGCTTGCCGATGCCCTCGAAGGGATCGCGCAGAATGGCCTCGACCAGATCCAGCAGACGTTTGGCCACACGTCGGTCGGTCTGTACCCAATGTCGGAGGTCTTCGATGAAGTCGGGGTCGAAGACTGCCAGGCGCTCATTCTGGGCGTGCATGCTTCAGCGCCCGGCGGCGGGATGGTGCGTGATTGCAGCGGGCATGGCTTCAATCCCGCTCGTAACCGACATGCTTGCGCAGTTGAGCCACGGTGCTTGTATCCCGATTCGTCGATTGGTGCGAGCGCTGCAGCGCAGCCAGCAGACGTTCCGCATTGGCGGGGGAGCGCAGAAGATGGGCGGTTTCCATCAGGCTGCTCAGCTCATCGGCCGCGATCATGGCGACATCGGGGTGGTTGCGCCGGGTGATGACGACCACTTCGCGGTCATCCGTCACCCGGCTCATCAGACTGGCGAGCTCGGCCCGGGCATGGCTATAGCTGGTTTCGATGGTCATCGCCGCTCCTGTTTGTACAACAACATTGTACATGTATGCGGATCTTCCCCGCAAGCGGGGAATACCTCCGGGCGGAAGCCCTGTGCTGGCGCATGAAAAAAGCGCCGGGGCCATCGGGCGCCCGGCGCTTTGGAGAGGGGGCGGCAAGCCCCGTGGTTCTGCCGCTGCTCAGCGTGCCGGCGTGTGCCGCAAGGTCCGGCCGCCGGGCTGGAGCCCCGCGGCGCGGGGCCGTGCGGCAGGGCGCATCAGGGCAGCTCCACCCCGTTCTCTTCCTTCTTCTTGATCGGCTTGACCAGATCCTCGCGCTTCAGGCCGAGGCGCATCACGATGGCGGCCGCCACGAAGATCGAGGAGTAGACACCGAACAGGATGCCGATCGACAGGGCCATCGAGAAGTAGTGCAGGGTCGGGCCACCGAAGAACAGCATCGCCAGCACCATCATCAGCGTCGAGGTGTGGGTGATGATGGTCCGCGACATCGTGGTGGTGATGGCGTGGTCCAGCACCTGGGCCGTCGTCATGTTCTTGGCATGGCGCTCGCGGAATTTCTCGCGCACCCGGTCGAAGATGATCACGGATTCGTTGACCGAGTAGCCGAGCACCGCCAGCACCGCCGCCAGCACCGACAGCGAGAACTCCCACTGGAAGGCGGCGAAGAAGCCGAGGATGATCACCACGTCGTGCAGGTTGGCGATGATGCCGGCCACGCCGAATTTCCATTCGAAGCGCACCGCCAGGTAGATGACGATGCCGGCGATCACCATCAGCAGCGCCATGGCGCCGCCGGTGGCCAGCTCCTTGCCGACCTGCGGGCCGACGAACTCGTTGCGGCGCAGCTCGACCTGTGGATCGATCTGCTTCAGCGCGCCCAGCACATCGGCTGCCTGCTGGTTGGCCGTGACGCCTTCACGCAGCGGCAGCCGCACCATCACATCGCGCGAGGTGCCGAAGTTCTGCACCTGCGGCTCGGAGAAGCCCATTTCCTCCAGCTTGGCGCGGGTCTGGGCCAGGTCGGCGGCGCTGCTGTAGCTGAACTCCATCACGGTGCCGCCGGTGAACTCGACCGAGAGGTTCAGGCCGCGGACGGCCAGAAAGACCACGGCCACCACGAACGCGGCAATCGAGATCGCGTTCAGGATGAGCGCGTGCCGCATGAACGGAATATCGCGGCGGATCTTGAAAAGTTCCATGTCAGATGCTCCGTATCAGCGCTTGGCCGCTTGCTCGGGTTTCCAGTCGGACTGGCCGACCGACAGGTGCTTGATGCGCTTCTGGCTGCCATACCAGAGGTTGACCAGGCCGCGCGAGAAGAACACCGCCGAGAACATCGAGGTCAGGATGCCCAGACAGTGGACGACGGCAAAGCCTTTGATCGGGCCGGAGCCGAAGGCCAGCAGGGCCAGACCTGCGATCAGCGTCGTGACGTTGGCATCGAGAATCGTCGCCCACGCGCGGTCATAGCCAGCGGCGATGGCCGCATGGGGGGTGGCGCCGGCGCGCAGTTCCTCGCGGATGCGCTCGTTGATCAGCACGTTGGCATCGATCGCCATGCCCAGGGTCAGCGCGATGGCCGCCATGCCGGGCAGCGTCAGCGTGGCCTGCAGCAGCGACAGCACCGCCACCAGCATCAGCAGGTTGAAGCCCAGCGCGATCGTCGAGAACAGGCCGAACAGCGCGTAATACACAATCATGAATACAGCGATCGCCAGAAAACCCCAGAGGACCGAGTTGAAGCCCATCTTGATGTTGTCTGCCCCCAGGCTGGGGCCGATCGTGCGTTCCTCGATGATGTCCATCGGCGCGGCCAGTGCACCGGCGCGCAGCAGCAGCGCCAGATCGCTGGCGTTCTTGGGGCTGCCCATGCCGGTGATCTGGAAGCGGCTGCCCAGCTCGGACTGGATGGTGGCCACCGTCAGCACTTCGCCCTTGCCCTTCTCGAACAGCACCACGGCCATCGGCTTGCGGATGTTCTTGCGCGAGACCTCACGCAGATGGCGGCCGCCGGCTTCGTTCAGGCTCACGGCAACGGCGGGTTGCTGGTTCTCGTCGAAGGCCGCCGAGGCATTGGTCAGTTGCTGACCGGTGAAGATCGGCTCGCGCTTGAGCACCACCGGGGCGCCACGACCCTGGCGGAACAGGTCCGAGCCGAAGGGCACGACGGCGTTCTCGTCGGTGAGCGCGCGCTGGGCTTCCATGCTCATGTCCACCAGCCGGGCTTCCAGCGTGGCGGTACGGCCCAGAATATCCTTGGCGCGTGCCGTGTCCTGCACGCCGGGCAGCTGCACCACGATCCGGTCGCTGCCCTGGCGCTGGATGACCGGCTCGGCCACGCCCAGTTCATTGATCCGGTTGTTCAGCGTCGTGATGTTCTGCTGCACCGAGTTGTCGAGGAAGGTGCGCATCGCCGCTTCGGTCATCGTCAGCACCAGCTTCGCGTCGCTGCCGGTGCCACGCGGGGTGACGGACAGGTCGGTCTGGTTGTCGCGCAGCACGCCCTGGGCGCGGTCGCGGGTGTCGGTGTCGGCGAAGGAGACGAGCAGCTGGTTGCCGCTGCGCTGGATCACGCCGTGGCGGACCTTGCGGTCACGCAGCAGGGTGCGCACATCCGAGATCGCACTGTCGAGCCGCTTGTTCAGCGCCTCGGTGGTGTCGATCTGCATCAGGAAGTGCACGCCGCCGCGCAGATCCAGACCCAGGTACATCGGCAGCGCCCGCAGCTGGGTCAGCCACTCGGGTGAGCTGGACAGCAGGTTCAGTGCCGTGATGTAGACCGGGTCGGCCGGATCGGGGTTGAATGCCTTCTCCAGCACGTCGCGGGCGCGCAGCTGGGTGTCGGGGGTGTCGAAACGAACCTTGACCGAATTGGCATCACGCAGCACACCGGTATGCTCGATACCGGCCTGCTGCAAGGCGGCGAGCGCCCGGTCTTCCGTTGCCTGGTCGACCTGGACGGTCGCCTTCTGGCTGGAAATCTGCACCGCTGGCGATTCGCCGTAGAAGTTGGGAAGGGTATAGATCAGGCTGAAGATTAGCGCCAGCCCGATGACGGCGTACCGCCAGAACGGATATCGATTCACACTCAGATGGCCTTGATGGTGCCCTTGGGCAGAAGGGTCTGGACTGCGTTTTTCTGGAAGTTCATGTTGACCGGGGTTTCGCCCGAGGCAGCGACTTCGACGGTGACGTAGGCTTCACCGACCTTGACGACGCGACCGACGATGCCACCGGCGGTGATCACCTCATCGCCTTTCTGCAGCTCGGCCAGCATGTTCCGGTGCTCCTTGGCGCGCTTCATCTGAGGACGGATCATCAGGAAGTACAGCACCACGAACATCAGGATGATCGGCAGGAAGCCGAGCAGTTGGCTTTCGGCGGTGGGAGCGCCGGCGGCCTGCGCGTATGCGTTGGAAATAAACACGAGAAAATCCTCTTGGTAGGAAAGGGCCAGGGTAAAAGAACAGGTCCGGCAGCCACGCGAGCCCCGCAGAACGGGATCAGGTTTTTGCGGACGTGAATCGGTCAATTATACCGACCCCCCAGCCGGCCTCTCACCGTGCTGTAGGCCGCGAGCCTCTCCGGGATCACCGTACCGCCGGGGCAGGGGATCTGGAGCGGTCCGCGGCCGCGCGGTGCTGCGCCGAACGAGGCCCAGTGGCATCCGGCAGCGGGTGCCGGGTGTGGTGCCGGGTTGCACGGCGCAGCGGCAAGCGGCGGCCTGGCGCTTTCTGGCCGGGCAGCTTAACAGGGGGCGACGCAGAATGCTGTGCGCAGGGCATGAACGGTGCCTGGCGCCGCAAGCGGCCGACCGGGGGCGTTTCTCGTGGTGGCCATGCCACGCTCCGGCAAAAAACCCTGTGCGCCGGAGGGATTGGGCCGGCGTGCAGCGTCGCGCTCACACCGCCCAGCGGGGCGTCCCCAGGCACGGCTCAACTTTACGCCGGTCAGCGGGGCGCCACCGGGGCCGGGCTCAACCCAGGGCGTCGAGACCGCGCCGGCGGTCTGCGAGGAAGGCTTCGCGGAAGGCGGCAAAACGCCCCTCGGCGATGGCGGTGCGCGCCTCGTCCATCAGGTTCAGATAGAAATGCAGATTGTGCACC
>JBHADS010000014.1:0-12939 GCA_041855185.1 Lautropia sp.
CAGCCCCCACAGGGGTCGGCAGGCTCAGAAGGTATAGCTGAGTGCCGTGCCGAAGGACAGGTTGCGCTTCTTCTCGACCAGCGGGCTGTTGCGGAAATCGCCCTTGAAGCTCATCGCCTCGACACCCGCCGTCAGCGCCCAGTGCTTGTTGATGCGACGGTGCCAGTCTGCGCCCACCGAGTAGGCGTAGAACCCCGACTTGGCGTCATAGCGATCGAAGCGCGAGGTGCTGGCCTGCGACGCGCTGACGCCGAGATTCGCCTGGTTGAAGCCCTTGCTGCCGCCGTGAAGCTTGGCGTTGACCCGGAAGGTGTCCCGGTCATGCTCGAAGACCTTCGCCTCCAGCCCCAGACGATAGAAATCCCCGGAGTGGCTGCGATTGGCCAGCCGATAGCCGAGTTCACCGTTCACCTTGAGCCAGGATGTCAGTTCCTGACCGAGACTCAGCATGGCGACCGGCGCACCCTTGATCCGACCCATGCCCTGCAGGCGCGCTGAACCCGGACGATAACGGCTGTTCTCCTCGCCCCGGCCCGGATCATAGGCCAGCGCTGCGGACCACGACAGACCGCCATCGGTCTTGTAGCCCATCCCAAGTCCCTTGGCGTTGTCGATGAACAAGGGGCCCCAATTCCAGCTGGCGTTGATGAAAGGACGCAGATAGGCGATGTTCTCCCCACTGCCCAGGTAACGGGCGTGGCGCAGCGCCGCCACACCCACCGACAGCTTCCAGCCATCCTCGCGGGCCTCGTTCTCCTGCGTCCATGCGTCGACGAAGGCGGCTTCCTTCTCGACGGCAGCCAGTTCGACGCGGCCTGTCCGCGTACCGGCCGGTGCTGCCGAATCTGCCTGCGCCAGGCTCAGCTTCAGTCCCGAGCCGCTGTTCGATTCCGTCTGCACGCTGGCCACTGCGGGTTGGCACAGCGCCACCCCCATCACACCGGCACACAACACTGCCTGCAAACTGCGCGATTGAGTCTTTTCCATGATTCGCTCCTTATGTCGTCGTGTTGCTGACGTATGACTGTCTTGTCATTGACGACATTGAAACAACGAATCACGAAGCCCCTGTTCAGAGAAAATGAAGATCTCATCAAGACCGGCAAGGCGCCGATGCCGGGGCGCCCGCCCGCGCACGGCGAGCGGGGCCGGGCATCACTGCGCGCGTACCTTCGCCAGTTCTGCCTGCAGTTCCGACACGGTGTCGGCACCGATCTTGTCGACGTGGCTGGCCACGACCGGCTTCATTTTCTCGTGCAGTTTCTCCATCTCGGCAGGCGGCAGCTCACTCACCTCCATGCCGGCGGATTTCAGGGCTTCCAGTGCCACCGATTCCTGCTCCCGTGCGAGCTTGCGCTGATAGGCGATCGCCTCGGCAGCGGCCTCCTGGAACGCTTTTTTCTCATCGTTGCTGAAGGTCTCCCAGACCTTCTTGCTGATGATCATCGACTGCGGGTTGTACTGATGGCGCGTCAGCGTCAGATACTTCTGCACCTCGGCAAACTTGTTGGCCTGAATGACGGTCAGCGGATTCTCCTGTCCATCGACAGCGCGCTGCTCCAGCGCATTGAACAGCTCCGGAAAAGCCAGCGACACCGGATTGGCGCCCAGCGCCTGTACCCAGTCGATATTGATCGGATTCGGAATCACGCGCAGCTTCAGACCAGCAATCTCATCGACCTTGGTGATCGGGCGCACGTTGTTGGTCAGATTGCGAAAGCCCAGCTCCCAGTAGCCCAGACCGACGATGCCCTTGTCCTCGAGCGCGGCATGCAGCTTCTGGCCGAAGGGACCATCGACGATCGCATCGACCTCGGCCGCATCCTTGAACATGAAGGGCAGATCGAAGACGCCCATCGCCGGCACGTTGGAGGCCAGAATGCCGGAATTGAGCACGGTCATCTGGATGGTGCCGCCCTGCACCGCCGACACGGTCTGCTGATCACCGCCCAGCACGCCACCGGCAAAGACGCGCACCTTGATCTTGCCACCGCTCTTTTCCTTGATCAGATCGGCAAACTTCTGCGACCCCAGCTCGGCCGGGTGGCCCTTGGGATTCTGGATCGCCAGCCGCAGCTGGCGCGACTGGAATTCCTGCGCTTGCACGGCAAAACTGCTGGCGCACAGCGCCGCCACGGCCACCATGCCGGCGGCCATCCGCTTCAGACCACTTCTTCTCATCCTGCCCTGTCCCTGGCCGGTCTGCTCGATCGTTTTCATCTGCACTTGTCTGCTCTCCTTGATTGAACTGCTTGTTCCCACGATACCTGCACCCTGCTCAGCCGGCGACCGACGGCCCCGGATAACGGGCAAACGAAGCCATCATCCGCTCGGCATCCGGCTCCAGCCCGGTGAACAGCCGGAAGGCATCGACCGCCTGAAACACCGCCATGCTGCTGCCATCCAGTGTCCGGCAGCCCTTCTGGCGACTGACCCGCAGCAGCTCGGTCTCCAGCGGAAAATAAATGATCTCCGATACCCAGTGGCGCGCCTCGATCCAGTCGGCCGGCAACGGCAGCCCCGGCAGCTTCGCCATGCCGGTGGGGGTGCAATGGATCAGCCCGTCGGCTTCGGCCATCGCCGCCTGCAACGCGTACGCCCGGCACAGTCGCACCCGTTCGGCACCGAAGCGGATGCGCAGATCCGCCACCAGCGTCTCTGCGCGTTCTGTGAGCGTATCGCAGACATGCAGGGTGCCCACCTGCTGCTGCAAGGCCGCGTGCGCCACGGCCGAGCCGGCCCCGCCGGCGCCCAGCAACACCACCTGCTCACGCGCCACATCCGCCAGGCCGCGTGCAAAGGCCATGCCCCAGCCACTGCAATCGGTATTGTGTCCGATGCGCCGCCCATCCCTCAGCACCACCGTGTTGACGGCGTTGAGCGCCCGCGCATTCTCCGACAGCTCGTGCAGCAGCGGCACCACCCGTTGCTTGAAGGGATAGGTGATGTTCAGCCCCTGGAATCCTTCGGCTTCGGCCTGCGCCAGCAAGCCGGGCAGCGCCTCCACGCCCAGCCCCGACTGCGCGGTATCGATCAGGCGGTAGCGATAGTCGAGCCCCTGCGCCCGGCCTTCGCATTCATGCATCCAGGGCGTGCGCGAGGACTGGATGCCCTCGCCGATCAGGCCACAGCGCACCACCCGGGCTTGAAGCGTCTGCTTCATCGAATCCTTGCTCCTTTCACGGTTCGGCCCTCTCAACCATTGAGCCAGCGCGCCGGCATCATGATCAGGTCGGGAACCAGCACGAACAGAAGCAGCAGCAACAGCTGCGCCAGCAGGAAGGGCCATACGCCGCGCACCAGCGACACGAAGGGCACCCGTCCCACACCGGAAACCACGTTCAGCACCGTCCCCACCGGCGGCGTGATCAGGCCGATCGAACAGTTGATGATGAACAGCACGCCGAAATAGACCGGATCGATGCCCGCCTCCTGCACCACCGGCATCAGCACCGGCGCCAGGATCAGAATCGCCGGCGTCATGTCCATCATGCAGCCCACCGCCACGATCACCAGCATGATCAGCAGCAGAAGCAGCGTCGGCTTGTCCATGAAGGGCTCCAGCAGCTCGATCAGTTGCGTCGGCAGATCGGCGATGGTGATCAGCCAGGCCGACACCATCGCCGCCGCCACCAGGAACATCACGACCGCTGTCGTGACCCCTGCGCGGATGAAGACCGGCAGAATCTCCTTCGGCTTCAGCTCACGATAGACCACCGTGGCCACGAACAGCGAATAGACGGCCGCGACCACCGCCGCCTCGGTCGGCGTGAAGACACCCATCTTCAGGCCGACGATGATGATCACCGGCAGCATCAGCGCCCAGCTGCCGTCGAGCATCGCCCGCAGCCGTTCCCGGTTGCCGACACGCGGCAGCGGCTCGGCCTCGTCCTTGCGGCTCACCCAGCGCCAGACCAGCAGCAGCACCAGCCCCATCATCACGCCGGGGGCGATGCCGGCCAGAAACAGCTTGGAGATCGAGACCCCGCTGGCCACGCCAAAGACCACGAAACCGATGCTGGGCGGAATCACCGGCGCGATGATGCCGCCGGCGGCTACCAGACCGCAGGAGCGCGCGCGGTCGTGTCCGGCTCTCACCATCATCGGCACCAGCAGCGCCGCCAGCGCAGCGGAATCGGCCACCGCCGAGCCGGACAGCGAAGCGAGCAGGATCGAGGCGAAGATCGCCACATAACCGAGGCCGCCGCGCACATGGCCGACGAAGGCGATCGCCACGTTGACGATGCGTCGCGACAGCCCCCCGGCGTTCATCACCTCACCGGCCAGCAGGAAGAAAGGCACGGCCAGCAGCGGAAAACTGTCGGCCCCGTTGATCAGGTTCTGCGCGATGATCTGCGCATCGAACATGTCCAGATGGACCATCAGCGCCACCGAGGTGATCAGCAGCGCAAAGGCAATCGGCGTGCCCAGCGCCATCACGCCCAGCAGCACCCCGAGAAAGATCAGGATCGTCATGCGGCCTCCTCATCCGAAGCCGCCCTTCCCTGGGCTTCGGGCAATCGGCCGAACAGCGCGCGCAGCAGATCATGCAGCAGCAGCGGCATGGCCAGCACCGCAAAGACCACGCCTGCACCGTAGAAATAGCCCATCGACAGTCCCGAGGACGGTGCGCTGACCTCCCAGTTGATCCCGGTCTGCATCCAGCTGCCCTCCAGCAGCAGCCAGCAGACATAGAGCATCAGCAGCTGGCTGAGCGCCAGACAGGCGCGCTTTCCGAGCGGCCCCAGACGGGACACCAGCGCATCCACGCCGATATGCGCCTGCTCGCGCAATGCGATCAGCGCGCCCAGGAAGGTCATCCAGACGAAGGCCCAGCGCGACAGCTCCTCCGAGACCGTGATCGAACTGTTGAAGCCGTAACGCAGCGCGACGTTGCCGAACACCAGGACCACCATGAGGACCAGCAACAGGCCGACCAGCCATCTGAGCCCGGAAAAAAGCAGATCGACCACACGGCCGACGAGTGAATCGGATGCAGGGGGTGAGTGACTCAAACGATGCCCTCCTCGGAGCTTGGGTGGACGCGAGGCCGGGGGCCGGCGCTCGCCGTTGCCATCGCCCAGGCGTCCTGACACCCGGTGACTTGCGTAGCGACAAGGGCGTATTGTGGAGGGCGGGTGTCCGGATTGCAAAAAACACCCACGCACTGTTCCAGTATGCGGGACGGCCGAGTGCCTCAGAGCGGGAGCTGGATCGTGATCCGTCCACCGCCCTCGGGGCGGTTCGACACCTGCAGACTGCCGCCATGTGCACGGCAGATGGCCGTTGCCACCGCAAGACCGAGGCCACTGCCCCCCTTGTGGCGCGCACGCGAATGCTCGGCCCGCCAGAAGCGGTCGCATACCCGGTCGATGTACTTCTCGGGAAAACCCTGACCGGCATCCTCGACCAGCAGCGTCGCCATCGCCTTCGTCTCGCTCGCCGCCACGCGCAGCCAGCCGCCGCCGGCCGCATAGCGCAGGGCATTGTCCAGCAGGCACGAGACCACCTGTCCGACCCGTTCGCGGTCGGCATGGACGAGCAGATCCGCCGCCACCTCGACCTCAAGGCGCATCCCCGCCGCCGCGAGTGCCGGCGCCGCCCAGGCACAGCGTTCCTCGACCAGCTCGTGCAGATAGAAGTCCCCCGGCGACAGCACCAGCTGATCGGCCGAAGCCAGGGACAGCAGATAAAGATCATCGACCAGCCGATCCATCTGATCCACCTGGCGCATGATCAGCTGAAAATGCTGGGGCTGGGCAGGAAACACCCCGTCGATCACCCCTTGCAGACGCCCCTTGGCCGCGGTCAGCGGCGTGCGCAGCTCATGCGCGATCGCCGCGCTGGAGACCTGCAGTTCCTGGTCAAAGCGTTCCAGGCGCTCGGCCATCTGATTGAAATCCTCGGTCAGCGCCTGCAAGGCCGGCGGCGCCCCCCGGACTGCCTCGGCGCGCGAGCCGAATTCTCCCTGCGCGATGCGCCCCGCGGATGCCGCCACCGCGCCCAGTTGACGCGACAGTCGGCGCGAGAACCACAGACAGGCCAGGATCACCGGCGTCAGCGAGGCCAGCGTCAGCCCGGCATACCAGCCCCAGCCATACTGCCCCGCCTCGCTACCGACGCGGACCATATCGGGCAGCAGATATTC
Source organism: Lautropia sp. (assembly GCA_041855185.1). GTDB lineage: Bacteria > Pseudomonadota > Gammaproteobacteria > Burkholderiales > Burkholderiaceae_E > Lautropia. Next base: position 6,149 of record JBHADS010000014.1, read on the forward strand.
CCGGTAGATCTCCTGCAGACGGCTGCTGTCCCCGTCCGGATTCTCGTCGAGCGCATCCTGCAGCGCGAACATCTCGGCCTGCAGTTCCGGCGTCAGCGACTGATACAGCTGCTCCTCCCACCAATAGTTCTGCCATGTGCCCACGGCCAATTGAATGGCCTGTGCCACCAGCACCATCCCCACCACCCGCACGCTGATCCAGCGCCACAGCGAGGAACGCCGGGCGCGGCGCGGACGGGGCGTCGAAGCGTCGCGGCTGCCCGGACGCTCCTGCCCGCCGGCACCGGCCTCGCTTGCATCCCGAAGCTGGCGCGACACAGCCCGATCCGATCTCTGTACGCTCATGCGGCTTTCAGACAGTATTGCGGAAGCGATAGCCCAGGCCGCGCACCGTCAGCAGCACGCCGCCGATACCCGCCTGCTCCAGCTTGCGCCGCAGGTTGTAGACATGGACATCCACCACCCGCTCCATCGCATTGCTGTCCGGCTGGCAGTGCTCCAGCAGCTCGGCGCGGCTGAAGGTCCGGGTGGGGCTGCCCATCATCAGCGCCAGCAGGCTGAACTCGGTCCGGGTCAGATCCAGCATCATCGCGTGGCCGCTCTGACGCTCGACCACCACCTGGGCCGCATCCAGATCGAGCACCAGGTTCTCGTGCAGCAGCCGGTGGGCAACCGCCAGCGGCGCCGCATTCACCCGCCGCAGCACCGCGTGCACCCGCGCCACCACCTCGCCGGGATGATAGGGTTTGACGACATAGTCATCGGCGCCGTAGAGCAGCGCATTGACCCGGCTGGTGTGCTGCCCGACCGCTGTCAGCATGATCACCGGCGTGGACGCATGCTGACGGATCGCCGCCAGCACCTGATTGCCATCCAGCCCCGGCAGCATCACATCCAGCAGCACCAGATCGGGCCGCCAGCGGGCATGTTCCTGCAGCGCCGCAAAGCCATCCAGCACGTGCAGGCAATCGAAACCATCCCGGCGCAGATAGGCTTCCAGCACTTCGGCGCTGTCCGGATCATCCTCCACCAGCAATACCCGCTTGCCTGCCATGCGTTCGTTCTCCTTGTTCGAGAGCCATTGCGAGAAGCGCGGCACCAGGCGCCCCGGCACCGTCGCGCGGGGGGATTCTACGGCCTTGGCTGCATCCGTTTCACGGCATCGATACGCTCAAACCGCAGATTTTCTGCGCAGGATCGAAGACGCCGGGCAAGGATCAGGCGCTGCGGCCGGCTGATGCCCCGGGCGTCTGCAGATAGTCGGCAAAGACCTCGTCCGGCACCATGCTCCCGCCAGTACCTTGCACCCTCCCGACAAGCCTGCTATTTTGTACAAAACATACATTGACGTGGCTACAGGGGCACCACCATGCGAACCATCTCGGCCAGCGAGGCAAGACAGGGTTTTGCTGAAATCATCGACGCAGCCCGGCGGGAACCGGTCCTGATCCAACGGCAGAAGCGGGATGTGGCCGTCCTCATGTCGATCGAAGACTACCAACGGATCGTCCATCTGAACGTCGGCGAATTCCAGCGTTTCTGCGATCAGGTCGGCCGGAAGGCGCAGGAGGCGGGCATGACGGAAGAGGTTCTGGACGCTCTGCTGCGCGATGATGACTGATGCGCGCCTGGTGATCGACACCAATCTGTGGATCAGCCGGCTGCTGCTGCCAGGCAGCCTGTCCGCCACGGCGGTGGACGCAGCACTGTGCTGGGGCACGCCGCTCGCCTCGACCGAAACGATGGCCGAACTTGCCGATGTCCTCGCCCGGCCCAAGTTCGACCGCTACGTGTCACGGGAGGACCGCAGCCAGTTCATTCACCGGATGGGCGGCCTGGTCCGGCTGATTCCGATCACCCAGCACGTGCAGATCTGCCGTGACCCCAAGGACGACAAATTCCTGGATGTTGCGCTGAATGGTCAGGCGCAGCTCATCCTGACCGGCGACCAGGATCTGCTGGCCCTGCATCCGTTTCACGGCATCGACATTCTCAAACCCGCAGATTTTCTGCGCAGGCTCGAAGACGCCGGGCAAGGATCAGGCGCTGCGGCCGGCTGATGCCCCGTCTGTCTGCAGATATTCTGCAAAGACCTCGTCCGGCACCATGCTGCCGCCGGTGGCCCAGACCAGATGGGTGGCGTTGCGCGCCCGCCCGGCCGACAGGCCAATGCGCCGGCGATAGTCGGCATCACGCAGCACGGCCTCATAGCCCGCCAAGCCCGCCACGGCCGAGGGCTCGAGCTTGAGCCCCTCGATGGCGTGCATCTGCCGCAGCCCATCAAAGAGCCTGCCATCCTCCACCGTGCAATAGCCGTCGATCAGACGCTGCATCTGACGCCCGACGAAACCCGAGGGACGCCCCACAGCCAGTCCATCGGCCGCCGTCCGGTTGTCGATTCCAAAATCCTGCACGCTGACGGCATCATGCAGGCCGGTATACACCCCCAGCAGCATACAGGGCGCATGTGTCGGCTCGGCAAACACGCAGTGCACGGCATCGCCAAAGACCTGCTTCAGCCCGAACGCCACGCCCCCCGGGCCGCCCCCCCACCCCGCAGGGCAGATGGACGAACAGCGGATGCTCGGCATCGACCCGCAGGCCCGCCTCCTCGAACTGCCGCGCCAGCCGCTCGGCCGCCACCGCATAGCCCAGGAACAGGTCGGCCGAGTTCTCGTCGTCGACGAAATGGCAACGGGGATCGGCCAGTGCCTGACGCCGCCCCTCGGCGACGGCCGCGCTGTAGTCGGCGCGGTACTCCACCACCTCGACCCCCTGAGCGCGCAGCTTCGCCTTCTTCCAGGCCCGCGCATCGGCCGACATATGCACCGCCACCTGAAAACCCAGCGCGGCGCCCATCAGCCCGATCGACAGCCCCAGATTGCCAGTGGAGCCGACCGCGATCCGGTACTGCCCGAAGAAAGCCCTCGCCTCGTCACCGGCCAGCTTCGCATAGTCATCACCGGGCCGGACCAGGCCCGCCCCGAGCGCCAGCGTCTCGGCATGTTTCAGCACCTCGTAGATGCCCCCGCGTGCCTTGATCGAGCCCGAAATCGGCAGCGCATGGTCCGCCTTCAGCCAGAGCGTGCCCGCGCCTTCCGGCCGCAACCATGCGCGCTGCAGACGGTCGAGCCGCAGGATCGGCGACTCGATGATGCCTCCGGCAGCCGCCGTCTCGGGAAACAGCCGCGCCAGACAGGGCGCGAAGCGTTGCAGCCGCGCACTGGCCTCCGCCATGTCCTGCGCCCCGAGGCTCAGATCCCCCCGCGCCTCGGCTAGCGGTGCCACCTGCGGGTTGAACCAGTGCACTGGCCTGCAGGCCATCAGATCGGCCATCAGCGGGTGGCTCTGCTGCCATTCGGCAAGGCTTCTGCCGTGGATTCGGGAACTGGGATTCATGGGCTCAATCCAGGGGTTCGATGGCACCCGCCGTGTGCGGCCCTCGGCCGGACCGAGGCGCATGCCGGTGCATTCGAGCATATCGCCGGGCCAGGGCCGGGCACTGGAAGCCGCACGGGCGGGATCGGGCATGCCACACGTCTGCACGTAACGAATGGGCGTGGCTGACGGAAATGCACAGCTTAAGCCCCGTTGCATTCCGGAACAATGCGCCAATACAGAAGTCTTCATTCCCCATACCGGAATGCCCAACCCAATGCAGCGATGAGGAATACGCCGTCTCCGATGACCCGGGCCCGGCCGAGCGAAGGGGCGCCGGGGTGTCTTGCTGAAGCGATGGGCAACGGACGGACGCCTGCACAATCACGATGCCATGCACCGATCGCCCGATGGAAGGCCGGGGCGATGGGTGCGCGGGCGGGATGGCCTCCGGTATAGTGCGAGCAGAATCCATCGCCGCGTCCGTCATCGCCCATGAAAGCCGCCCTCCTTCCGCTGCTGCTGTTGGCCACCGTCGCCAGCGCACAGACCAGCAACACCCCACCCGGCAGCCCGGCCGCCACACCTGCGCCGGCAGGCGCCAGCCCCTCGGCCCCGGCCGCCGTGCAGCCCAGCACCGACAAGGCGCGTCCAGACGCCTCGGCGGGCACCGCTGACGCCAGAGCCCCCTCGCCCGCACCCACGGGCGCCTCCACGCCGCCCGTGGCAGCCCCGGGCGCCGAGCCCTCAGCCGCCGCCAACACGGCACCGGCCGCGCCGGAAGCCCCGCCGCCGACGCTGGACGAGCGGGCGGCGCGCCGCGGCCCGATGGGCGGCACGCAGCCGCTGCCGAAGACCGTGAAGCGCGAGTATGTACGGGCCGGCGGCGCCTCCGGTTATCTGTATCGTCCCACCCAGAAAGGTGCCCGGCAGCGGATCGGCATCCTCCTCATGCACTATGCGGCCGACTACAGCACCTTTCCCACCTGCACCGAAATGGCCCAGCGCGGCTATTCGGTGCTGTGCATGAGCAATGGCGCCGGCAATCTGAACGACAAGCTGGTCGATGCCTATTCGTCGGTGAAGTACCTGCGCGGCCGTGCCGATATCGATACCGTGATCCTGTGGGGGCACAGCGGCGGTGCAACGCTGCTGACGGCCTATCAGATGATCGCCGAGAACGGCGTGCAGTCCTGCCAGGACGAAGCCAAAATCAGCAAATGCCCGGACTCACTGCAGGGTCTGCTGCCCGCCGATGCGCTGGTGCTGGCCGACTCCAACTGGGGCAATGCGGGCATGGCGCTGCTGAGCCTGGATCCGGCCGTGGTCCTGCAGGATGATGGCCTGCGGATCAATCCGGCAATCAACCTGTTCAGCCCGGCCAACGGCTATGTGCAGGGCGCCAACGCCAACTACAGCCCGGCCTTCATCCAGAGCTTCCAGCAGGGCGTTGCCAAACGGAGCCAGAAACTGCTGCAGGCTGCCGAGGCGCGCCTGAAGGCGATCGAAGCCGGCAAGGGCCGTTTCAATGACGACGAGCCCTTCGTCGTGGCCGGCGCAAAAAGTTCGGCCACGAACAATAAGCTGTTCACGCAGGATACCCGCCTGATGGCCCATACCCGGGGCAAGTGGCCGCTGGTGCACGCCGATGGATCGATCACCGTCGAAGTCGTGCGTTCGGTGCGCAAACCCAACCCGGTCGGCTCGCTGACCGGCAGGTTTGAAATGGGCGCGCTGAACACCACTGTGCGCAACTATCTGCTGGAGCAGGCGATCCGCGTCAGCGACCAGTTCAGCTATGGAGCCGACAGCATCAGCGGTGTCGAATGGACATCCAGCTACAGCAGCACGCCCGGCAACATCACCCAGATCCGCGTGCCCACGCTGGTGATGGGCATGACGGGCGGCTATGAATTCCTGGCGGCCGAAACCATCTATCAGCAATCCGCCGCCAGGGACAAGCGTCTGGCCTTCATCGAAGGCGCCAGCCACATGTACGACACCTGCACCGCCTGTGAGTCCCGCCCTGGCCAGTATGGCAATACGCTCAAGACGCTGCACGATTACGTCGATCAGTGGCTGAGCGACAAGGCACGCCTCGGGAAGACGGGAACGGCAGCCAGGGCCGGGACGGCCACCGGCGGCGGCTCCGGCGCAGGTACGGCCAGCAAGTGAAGCGGCCCCCGGGTTAACGCCGATGCGCGCGGTCGTGCTTTCGATCGATGATTGCAGGCTCGAAAGACCGACCAGGATCAGGAATCCCGCCCATGTGCGCTGTATGCGGCTACACCGCCGACAATTTCTGGGCCAGTTTTGCGATCGATCAGAATGGCCCCTTGAGTCCGGCATCGGTACGCACGCACCGGGCACGCTGGCTGTCGGAATGGGTGCGCCATGCCTCGCGCATCCTCGTGCTCAGACGGGAGCACGGCGAAGCCGCGGAGACGGCGATTCAGGCCGCCCTGGCCCGGGAAACAATGAGCGCCCCGTCCGGAGGCTTGTTTTCCAGCGCCTACGTCAAGCCCAGCGTGCGCGGTTATACCGTCAGCAGCCCCACCGGCGTGATGCGCTTCTGCGCCTGCCTGCACACCGTGGTCGAACAGATCAGGAGACAGCGCCCGGAGCTGTGCGGCCAATGGGTCTGCCCCTGGGCGGCCGATGATCCCGAGGTGGACTGGGCTCTGTGGGGCGCTGCCTGGACCTGGAATGCCGTCATGAACGACGATCCCCGCCCACTGCCCGAGCGCACGCGACTTACCGACGGGCGCTGGCTGCGCTTCGAGCCCCTGGATGACGAGCGCATCCGGGTATCCGTCGAGGAACAGCCGACCAGCGTCCAGGCATCGCGGTGAAGCCTCGACAGGGGTTGTTCATCGGCCCCTGCCCCCACGTACTGCCCCGCTTCCACGCTGGCGTTCCGAAAGCCCCTGCCCACCACTCGACTGTTTACACCTCGTGCTGCGCGCTGTGGGTTCATATGCGCTGAGCCCGAGCAAGCACGGCGGCGGCGGTGAATCCTCAACCTCGGGTCCCAACCCTGCGTCGACCCATCACCGGCACGCCTGCCGGATGCTTCGGCTCCCGCTGCGCCGCGGCGTGCGTCGGCGGCGCATCCAGCGATAGCGGCGGCCCTGCGCGCCGCCCATACTTCCAACGAAAGGAGACTCATCATGGCGAAGGACATTCTGTGCTGCTTTGGCGTCGATATCGATGCCGTGGCCGGCTGGCTCGGTTCCTATGGCGGCGAGGATTCGCCCTCGGACATCCAACGCGGCATGTTCGCCGGCGACGTGGGCGTGCCCCGTCTGCTGAAGATGTTCCAACGCAAGGGCGTTCCAGCCAGCTGGTTCATTCCGGGGCACAGTGCCGAGACCTTCCCCGATTCCGTCCGGATGATCGTCGATGCCGGTCAC
>JBHADS010000015.1:0-4668 GCA_041855185.1 Lautropia sp.
CTTTGCCGCCGTATAGCGCCTGGCCGTTAGCCAGCATCCTGCCCGATGGAGTCCGGACCTTCCTCCGGGACATGCCCGGCGACCGTCCGACCCGCTCCGACCGGAACTGTATCACCGATGGACCTGCACCGTGCCCGGCGGACGGCCTCACCCAGCCTTCTGCGCCCACGCGGCCCCTGTGCTGCCCTTGCTGCCCTTGCTGCCCTTACTGCCCTTGCTGCCCTTGCTGCCCTTGCTGCCCTTGCTGCCCTTACTGCCCTTACTGCCCTTGCTGCCCTTGCTGCCCTTGCTGCCCTTACTGCCCTTACTGCCCTTGCTGCCCTTGCTGCCCTTACTGCCCTTACTGCCCTTACTGCCCTTACTGCCCTTACTGCCCTTACTGCCCTTACTGCCCTTACTGCCCTGTGCTGTCCCGTGCCCGCGTTCCGCAGTACCGCCCTCACTACAGGCGACCCGCACATGCAGCCAGCGAGCCTCCCGCACGCCCCCCGATCGCAGCCCAGCCCAACCGTCCAAAGCCATCGTCACGGCTGGCAGCATCATCATTCAGGATGCTGGACGACGGCCACCCCGCCCGGCTGCCCGTTCATCACCCGTGACTCGACAGCCCGCGCCCCAACGCCGATGCTGGCGCGGTGCCAAGAACCCTTCATTCAAGGATCTTTTGATGAATCACCTTCAGAAACGGCGTGCTGCGTCCCGCCTGCAGCATGCGACCCTCGCATCCGTCGCGGTCGCCACCCTGTCCGCCGTCAACCTGCCGGCCAGCGCCGTGGAGCACTCCCTGAACTTCGGGGCTCCGATCGTGCTGTCCCAGCAGGGGCAGCGGCTGAAGGTGCTGCTGCCCTTCGAGACCGAGCCCTACGACCGCGCCACCGCCGTCGCCTTCATGGTGGACAAGGCCGAAGTGCCCGAAGGCTTCAAGGCGCCGAGCGCCCCCGGCTTCACCGTCATGCGTCCCGATGAATCGCCCTACGTCATTCTGCATTCAGCCGAGCAGATCGATGCGCCGCTGGCGATGCTGACCGTCTCGGTGGCCGGAGATCCGGCCAGCCCGTACCAGATGCGGGTCGAGATTCCGGCCAACAACACGATCGGCACCGGCTTCAATGCCGCCAAGGGCGAGAACGTGCAGGGTCTGCGCCGCGCCGCGGCCAGCCAGAAGAACAGCTTCCGCCGCGTGCCCACCCCGGTGGTTCGCCACGACCTGCCGCCGAAATGAGCTGCACAATGAGCCGCCACCGGCGGGCTCACGAAGCCCGCGGCGGCCGGAACACCCCCGCATCCTCATAATAGGCGGGGTCCTGATTGACCGGGTCCCAGCCGGGCCAGCCCTGCAGCGGCAGGGGTAGCAGCACGGCCGGGCGGAAACTGCCACGCTCGGCCATCTCCAGCACCTGCTGCGCAGCCCCCCGATCGAGCGCCACCACATCCGGCTGCCGGCCGTGCCCCTCCATCGGCCTGCATTCTTCATGCAGGCCGCCCTGGCCCTCGGGCAGGGTGGGCGCAGCAGCGTGTGCCTCAGCCCTGCCTCCCGGCACATCTGCCCCGCGACTGACACCAGCACCAGCCCCGGTTCCAGCTTCGACCCCCGCCGCTGCCCCCGTCCTGTTCCTCCCCCCATCAGCGTCGCTGGGGTGCGCTGCGCCAAGCACGACACAGCTCAGCAGCTTGGCCGTCATCGACTTGTAGGGCCGATGCAGCTTTTCCATCAGACCATGCCCGACGACCGCCGGCGGCGGGCTGTCGAGCAGCGCCTGCCGTCCAGCCACGAACAACGCCTGCCAGCGCCGCGCCCGCAGATGCTCGGCCCAGGCGACCGTGGGTCCCGGCCACAACGCCCCGTTCTCATCCAGCAGGGTGATCGCGTCCCGCAGATGGCCTCGGCCCCCGGCCGCGCCCCTGGTGGCCTTCACCCGCACAGCCGCCACCGCGCGAGATGCACCACCGGCACGGGCTGTGCTGGCCGCAGCGGGCTTGCGGCCGGCGGGCTGACTGCGGTCAGGCCCCCATCCGAGGGCGCTGGGCTCGTGCGCCGGCGAAGCTGATGCCGGCCCACCTGACCCACCTGACCCACCTGACCCTGCCTGGCAATGCAACCAATTGCAGATCGTCTTGAGCAGCGGAAAGCACAGCCACACCAGTGCATTATGAAAATCATGCCGCGCCCCGGCCCCCTGCGGCCGGCAGGCGATCTCTCCTGCATCAAGAATGCGGCGCTCATAATCGAGCGCTCCATCGCCTTCGGCCAGCACAAAGCGCAACGGCGCCCCGACGGCGCTGCGCAGATCCGCCTCCTGCACCAGCTGGTTGAGCGCCGGCAGCCAGACCGCCGACGACCAGTGCGACGGCTCGGCCGGGTCGAGCCAATCGAGCCGCCCCGCCCCGCCTGCATCCCTGCCCCCGCCGACCACGCCCGGGTTTGCCCCTGGCAGCCCGTCATGCTCCAATGGCCTGCCCGGCGCCTCCACCGAGCCGCCCCCGGCACCGACGCCGGAAGCCATGCCCGCCTCCCGCGCCACAACCCGCCACTCGGCCAGCAGCAGCGCCCGCAGGCGCTCCAGCACCGGCCAATAGGGCGCAAAGCCCGGATGACGCCAACTGGGGCTGTTCAGCAGCAGCAGGGCCGTCTCGATCCCGGCACTTCCGGTACTGTTGGAGCTATTGGCTGTGGCTGTGGCTGTAGGATGATCGATCACGGCCGCCTCGCGGAACGGGTGAAGATGGCGCTGCCGGGGCAGGCGCCTGTCGGAAGATTTATCCATGCGGCCCCGGACTTCTGTCCGACACACGCAAGCTACTTGAGGATAACAATTTGCCGACAAAGCGATGCCCGTGCAGGGTCAACCTTGCCTGCCCGGCAGCCGTTTTCTGATCTGGCGGGAGGCCGTACCCCACGCAGCCAGCGGGCCGGTCGTGGACGCGAGCACTGCGTCCCCTAAACCCGGGCTGATACGTTCATCCACGCACTAGAGCGTGTTATGAACGTATTCGTTCCCGCGCTGGTCCAACGATGGTTCTTGCCGCACACACGGCACACGCAGGAGCACACATGTTCCCCACCGTTTCGAGTCCCAGAACCCTGAAGGTCGCCACCTGGGCGCTGGGCAGCGCTCTGCTGCTGGGCAGCGCCACCATGCCTGCCCCCGCCCTGGCGGGAGAGATCACCACCAAGGCACGGATCGCCCGCTCGCTGACCCTGTATGCGGGGCCGGCAGTCGAATACCCCCGTGTCGAGCGGCTGGCGCCCGATACCCTGCTCGATATCCACGGCTGTCTGCCGGGCTACGGCTGGTGCGATGTCTGGGCCGACGGCCGGCGGGGCTGGATCGATGCCTCCCAACTGCGCATCGATGTCCGCGGCAGTTTCCGCCCCTTGCATGTGGCCGGCCCGATCATCGGCCTGCCGGTGGTGCAGTTCTCGCTCGCCCCGTACTGGGTCGCCCACTACAGCCACTACCCCTGGTTCGATGATCCCCGCTACGCCCCGGCCATCCGCGCCTATCGGGTTCAGAGCCGCGTCGGCAACACCATCATCGAATACGAAGAAAGCTGGCCGGCCGCCCCGGTCTACCAGCGCCCCTACGGCTATTACGAAGCGCCCCCGGTCTATGTCCATCCGGCGCCGATCCATCCGCCGGTGATTCCCGCCCCGCCGCCGGGGGTCTACAGTCCGCCGCCCCGCTACCGCCCTGCCCCGAGCTACCCCGTGCCGCCCTCGCACCGCTATGGCGCCGATCCCCGGCCCTATGGCTCGGGCCATCAGATCTACGGTTCCGGCCACCGCCCCTACGATTCGGGGCACCGGGGCTTCGACCATCGGCCGATGCAGCCGCCGCCGATCCATCAGCCGCCCAGCCACCGGCCCCCGCCCGGTTATGGACGGCCGAGCTATGTGCCGCCCGGCAACATCCAGCCCGGCGTCCAGGATCGCCCCTACTTCTCGTCGCCCAGCCGGATGCCCGAGCACAACCCGCACCGCACGCATCCGATCAACCGCGACATGCCCGGCGGACGCGCACTGAAGTGACGGCCCGCTGAAGGACGGCCCCTGGACGGTCGGGCCACCGGCCCGACAGGACAGCGAAGACTTCGGATGCTACAGTGCACGGGGCTCGTGCCCGCTTCGGCGGGCACATCCTGGCCTCCGCCCATCCGGCCTCAACATCCGGCCTCCCGCCGGCCCCTGATCCGAATCGCTGCAACTGAAGCCGCCATGACCCCGCCCATCCCGACACCCACGGCCGAGACGATCGCGGCCTACGAACAGACGGACTATTTTGCCGACGACCAGCCGCCGGTACGGCTGCGCATCCACGATGACAGCGCCCTGCACCAGCCCTGGCTGGCACGCCATCAGGCCCGCTCCGCCAGCATCCTGACAGCCTGGAACCCCTTCGGCCAGGAACTGAGCGCCGACGACAACGCGGCCCGCCAGCAGCGCCTGCAGGCCGCCATCGCCGCCAGCGGCCTGCACTGGCTGCCCGCCCGCGGTGAAGACCCGCTGGGCAGCTGGCAACCCGAACCGGGCTTCTGTGTCTTCGATGCTTCCCCCGAACAGCTGGACCGCTGGCTGATCGACTTCGAGCAGAACGCCGCCGTGCGCATAGCCACCGATGCCCGCTGCCATCTGGTGTGGCACCCCGAGATCCGACGCAGCATGGGCGC
>JBHADS010000016.1:0-3963 GCA_041855185.1 Lautropia sp.
AGCGGACCTTTGCGATCTGGATTCGGTCGGTGCTGCTGAAGCGGAACAAGGAAGCCTGGGCGTTGCCCAAGGTGGATGACTTGAAGGAGTTGAGAATGGGACTGGCCGAACAGGTGGAGCGGTGGGCCAAGGCGCATGAGCAGCGCGGGCGCCAGGATGGAATCGAGGAAGGGATGCAGAAAGGTCGCCTGGAGGGCCGTCTGGAGGGCCGTCTGGAGGGCCGGCAGGAAGGACGCCAGGAAGGTTCCCAGCAAGCCCAGATCCTGATCCTGCAACGCCTGCTGGCCCGACGCTTCGGGCAGTTGCCACCGCAGGCACTGGCGCGTATTCAGGCCGCTGCGCCCGAGCAGGTGGAGGTCTGGTTGGACCGGGTGCTGGATGCCGGGTCGCTGGAGGATGTGCTGGCGGGATAGCAGACAGCCTCAGAAAGCCGCTGAGGCTGACGTACATCGGCCCGCGGGTCGGCGCATCAGGCGGGCCGAAGGGCAGCGCTCGTGCGTCATGAGAAGGAAGGCAGCCACCCACCCGACGCAGGCCCTTTGTCATGAAACTGACATGGAGGGCTTCTATTGTGACGGTGTTTTCCGACACCCACGAAGAAGCTTTCCATGAAACTGCATCAGATCCTCTCGCTGTCGTTGCTGTGTGCCGCCGGGCCGCTTGTGGCCCAGAGCGTGCTTCCCGCTCAGACCGAGTTTGCCGCTACGCTGGCCGGGCACGCCGCGCTGCCGGCGCGCACCTTCGTCGACATGCCGTCGGATGCGCCGCCGAGCATGCGGACCTCGGGCAAGTACACCGCCACCGATGGACGGCGTATCGACGAGCCGGGGTCGGTGATGGGCATCTCTTTCCTGTCGGACAAGCAGGTGCCGCGTCCCACCGGCATCCGTCTGCCCTTCGAGGGCCAGCCTGTGCAGGGATTCTCCGGCATCAAGTCGGTGGGGGATGGACGCTTCTGGGTGCTGTCGGACAATGGCTACGGTGCCCGGAACAATTCGCCCGATGCGGCGCTGATGTTCCATGAACTGCAGATCGATTGGAAGAGCGGCAAGGTCCAGCATGTGCAGACCCGTTTTCTGCACGATCCCGACCGCAGACTGCCTTTTCATATCGTCAATGAAGCGACGGCGCAGCGCTATCTGACCGGCGCGGATCTGGACATCGAGTCCATGCAGTTCGTCGATGACGCCATCTGGTTCGGTGACGAACTGGGCCCGTTTCTGGTCAAGGTGAATCGGCAGGGCAAGGTGCTGGACTTTGTCGAAACGCAGATCGACGGCCAGCCCGCGCAGTCGCCGGATCACTACGCTGTCACGACCCCGGCCAAGCCGGGCGAGTTCAGCACGCGGGTGCGCCGCTCGCGCGGCTACGAGGGCATGGCGGCCTCCAGGGATGGCCGGATGCTGTATCCGCTGCTGGAAGGGCCGCTGTGGGACGAGAAGGCCAGCGCCTGGGAAACCAGGGACGGGCGCGAGTATCTGCGCATTCTGGAATTCGATGTGCAGCGGGGTGTCTGGACCGGTCGCAGCTGGAAGTACCTGCTGGAAGCCAATGGCCACAATATCGGCGACTTCAACATGATCGATGCCGACAGCGGCCTGATCATCGAGCGCGACAACGGCGAGGGCGACCCCGCCACAGCCTGCAACGGTCCGGCGCGTGCCGACTGCCAGAACGAGCCGGCAAGATTCAAGCGCGTCTACCGGATCAGCCTGAAGGACGCTGATGCCGAGGGCTTCGTGCGCAAGGTCGGCTACGTCGATCTGATGACTATCGATGATCCCAAGGGTGTGGCCCGCGTGGGCGGGCAGGGCGGCAGGTTCAGCTTTCCCTTCGTCACCATCGAGGACGTGGATGTGGTCGATGCCGAGCACATCGTCGTGGCCAACGACAACAATCTGCCGTACTCCAGTGGCCGTCAGCTTGGACGCAACGATGACAACGAGTTCATCCTGCTGCATGTGCCCGAACTGCTGAAGGCGCGTTGATGCATCGCACCGACGATGCGCTGGACGGTGGCGAATCGCTGCAGTCGCAGGCCGAGCGGGTGGAGCGTGTCCGGTGCGGGGTCTTGCCTTCTGTTGCATTGTCGAAGTCGCGCGGGACTTGATCCTCGGCACTATCGGCCCCATGATGGGAGAAGGCGCCGAGAAGCGTGGCGCTCGAACGACAGGCCGCAGCAGGCTTGCCCGCCTTCGGGGCGCCTGCCTGATCGGCCATCCATTACTTCGGGAGGAATGCCATGTTCTGGTTGATGCGGATTCGTCGCCTGTTTCGTGCCACCGGCCGCGAGGCCATGATGCTGTGGTACGCCCTGCGCCATCCGTCCACGCCGCTGGGCATCAAGGCCGCCATCGTCGCCATGGGCGTCTATATGTTCTCGCCGCTCGACATCGTGCCGGATTTCGCGGTGCTGCTGGGGCTGGTCGATGATCTCGCCTTGCTGTTGATCGGCATCCCCTTCCTGGTCAACCGGCTGCCGGCTGACGTGCAGATCGATGCCGCCAACCGGGCGGACCGCTCCTGGCTGGGCGGCTGGCTCCGCCGTACCGGCAGCTCCGCACGCTGAGGGGCGGCAGTTCAGGGGTTCAGGAGGGCGACAGCATCATGAGCACCACCATTCCCGGCCCCGACGGCCGGCCCCGCTGCCGCTGGTGTGCGGCCACCGAGGCATTCTTTCCCTATCACGACACGGAGTGGGGCTTTCCGGTGGCGGACGACCAGCGGTTGTTCGAGAAGCTGAGTCTCGAAGCTTTCCAGTCGGGTCTGAGTTGGCGCACGATTCTGGTCAAGCGTGCGGCTTTCCGCAAAGCCTTCTGCGATTTCGATTTCAACCGGGTTGCGCAGTTCGATGACCGGGACGTGGAACGGCTGCTGGCCGATTCCGGCATCGTCCGCCATCGTGGCAAGATCGAGGCGGTCATCCACAACGCCCGCCGTGCCCAGGAACTGGTGGTCGAAGCCGGCTCGCTGGCAGCCTTCGTCTGGGGCTATGAGACCGGGCCGGTGCCTGCCGATCAGCTGGGCATCCGCTCGACCTCGACCGAATCCGTGGCGCTGTCGAAGGCGCTGAAGAAACGTGGCTGGAAGTTCGTCGGCCCCACCACTGCCTACGCCTTCATGCAGGCGATGGGTCTGGTGAACGACCATGCCGAGGGCTGCGTCATCCGCGCCGAGGTCGAGGCGGCGCGCCGGGCCTTTGTCCGGCCTTGAGCCCGTGCATGCCGGAGGCTGCGGTCACTGCGGGCGATCCGGAAACAGCGCAAACGCAGGGGCGGAGGTGATGTCCAGGAGCGTATCGGGGGACACTGGAATGAAGACATTGGGCCTGATCGGGGGCATGAGCTGGGAGTCCACCATTCCCTACTATCGTCTGATCAACGAGTACGTGAAGCAGCGGCTGGGCGGCCTGCATTCGGCGCGGCTGCTGCTTTACAGCGTGGATTTTCAGGAGATCGAGCGACTGCAGCATGCAGGCCGCTGGGAGGAGGCCGGTGCGGTGCTGGCCGAGGCCGCCCGATGCCTGCGCCGGGGTGGTGCCGAGGCGCTGGTGCTCTGTACCAACACCATGCACAAGGTGGCGCCGCAGATCGAGGCGGCGGTCGATGTGCCGCTGCTGCACATCGCCGATCCGACCGCCGAGGCCATCGCGGCAGCCGGTCTGCACACCGTCGCTCTGCTCGGCACCCGCTTCACGATGGAGCAGGACTTCTACCGCGCACGTCTCGAAGAAAAACAGGGTCTGCAGGTGCGGGTGCCGGATGAAGGCGATCGCGCGACGGTGCATCGCATCATCTACGAGGAGCTGTGTCTGGGGAGAATCCGCGAAGCTTCCCGTGCTGCCTATCAGGCCGTCATCCAGCGGCTGCTGGATCAGGGCGCCCAGGGCATCATCCTGGGCTGCACCGAGATCGGCCTGCTGATCCAGCCCGAACACGCGCCCGTGCCCCTGTTCGACACCGC
>JBHADS010000017.1:0-2753 GCA_041855185.1 Lautropia sp.
ATTCCGGGAGGGCGTGATGAAGCGATGGATGGGGTGGTTGCTGCTGCCGCTGGCTCTGGTGCTGGCCGGGGTGGCGGTCTGGTTCAACCTGAAGGCCGAGGCGGGAGTGCCCGAGGGCTTTGGTGGCACCAATGGCCGCCTGGAGTTGCAGCGGCTGGATGTGGCTTCGCTCTATGCGGGACGGGTGGAGCGGGTGCTGGTGGATGAGGGTGATGCGGTCGAGGCGGGTCAGGTGCTGGCGGCGCTGGCCGGTACGCAGAGCGCGAGCCGGCTGGCGGCGGCGCAGGCCGAACTCGGCCGGGCGCAGGAGGCGGTGCTGCGGGCCGAGGCTGGTATCCGCGCCCAGCGTGAGCAGTTGAGGGTGGCGCGGATGGAGTATGGGCACGCGCTGGATCTGCGCCGGGAGAAGCTGATCGCGCCGGCCGAGCTGACCCGTCGGCGTGCGGCGCTGGAGGGTGCGCAGGCGGCGCTGGAGTCGGCCGAGGCGGTCCGTGCCGAGGCACTGGCAGCGGTCCGGCAGGCGGAGGCCGGGGTGAGGGCGGCGGCGGATACCGAGGCCGATATGCAGATCCGGGCACCGCTGGCGGGGCGGGTCGAGTATCGGCTGGCCGAGCCGGGGCAGGTTCTGGCGGCGGGCAGTCGGGTGATGACGCTGCTCGACCCGACGGATGTCAGCATGGCGGTGTTTCTGCCCACCGATACGGTGGGGCAGGTGCAGGTCGGGGATGAGGCGCGGATCGTGCTCGATGCGATCGATGCGGTCTGGCCGGCCACCGTGAGTTTTGTGGCGGCCGATGCCCAGTTCACACCCAAGTATGTCGAGACGGCCAGTGAGCGCGAGAAGCTGATGTACCGGGTCCGCCTGCGCATCCCGGCCGAGGTGGCTCAGCAGTATCCGGGGTTGCTGAAGGGAGGCATGGTGGGCCGTGGCTATGTGAGGTTGCAGGCCGATCGCGCCTGGCCGGCAGACTGGACGGTGCGGCTGCCGCAGGCGGGGGCGACGGCGCGGCGGGCCGGAGATGCTCAAGCGGCGGCTGCATCGGTGCAGCCGGCCGGAGAGACACGATGAGCCATTGGGGCGATGCCGTTCGGCGGAGGACGGGATGACGACGCTCGGGCACGACGGGCCGGCATCGGCGCTCCGGCTGCGGGCAGTCAGCCACCGCTATGGCGCGGTGCAGGCGCTGGATGGCCTCAGTCTGAGTCTGCCGGTGGGCGCCAGCGTGGGGCTGATCGGGCCGGACGGCGTCGGCAAGTCCACGCTGCTGTCGCTGATCGCCGGGGTGAAGATGCTCCAGCAGGGCGAGCTGCGGGTGCTGGGCGAGGATGTGCGCGAGCGCGAGGCCCGCGACCGGTTGTCCCGCCGGGTGGCGTTCATGCCGCAGGGGCTGGGGCAGAATCTGTATCCCACGCTGTCGGTGCAGGAGAACGCGGATTTTCATGCGCGGCTGTACGGGATGCGCGGTGCGCAGCGCCGGCAGCGCATCGCCCGCCTGCTGGCGGCCACCGGCCTCGATCCCTTCGCCGATCGGCCGGCCGGCAAGCTCTCCGGGGGCATGAAGCAGAAGCTCAGCCTGTGCTGCGCGCTGGTGCATTCGCCGGAACTGCTGATTCTGGACGAGCCGACCACCGGGGTCGATCCGCTGTCGCGCCGCCAGTTCTGGGCGCTGGTGGCGGCCTTGAGGGCCGAGCAACCGGGCATGACGGTGATCGTCGCCACGGCCTACATCGACGAAGCCGAGCATTTCGAGCATCTGCTGGCGATGGATGCGGGGCGGCTGATCGCCGATGCGCCGACCCGGCAGGTGCTGCAGGACACCGGCAGCCGGACGCTCGAAGAAGCCTATGTGAAGCTGCTGCCCGAGGCGCGTCGCGGTGAAGCCGAGGGTGTGCTGCGGATTCCGCCCTTCGTGCCCGATCCGGCGCTGCCGCCGGCGATGGAGGCGCATGGGCTGAGCAAGCACTTCGGGGATTTCGTGGCGGTCGATCGGGTGGATTTCCGGATTCCGCAGGGCGAGATCTTCGGCTTTCTCGGCTCGAACGGCTGCGGCAAGTCGACGACGATGAAGATGCTGACCGGCTTGCTGCCGCCCAGCGCCGGGGATGCCTCGCTGCTCGGGCGGCCCACCGATGCCCATGATCTGCGCACGCGGATGCAGGTCGGTTATATGTCGCAGGCGTTCTCGCTCTACAAGGAGCTGACGGTGCGCCGCAACCTGCAGTTGCATGCCCGGCTCTATCAGATGGACGAGGCCGAGGGCGCGGCGGCCATCGAGGCGGCGCTGACCCAGTTCGAGCTGCGCGAGGTGGCGGCAATGAAACCCGAGGCGCTGCCGCTGGGCATCCGGCAGCGGCTGCAGCTGGCGGCCGCCTGCCTGCATCGGCCCCGGGTGCTGATCCTGGACGAGCCGACCTCCGGTGTCGATCCGGTGGCCCGCGATCATTTCTGGGCCTATCTGATCGAGCTGTCGCGCCGCGACCGGATCACGATCTTCGTCTCCACCCACTTCATGAACGAAGCGATGCTCTGCGATCGCATCTCGCTGATGCACCAGGGCAGGGTGCTGGCCGTGGGCACGCCCCGGCAGCTCTGCGAACGTCAGGGCACGGATGATCTGGAGGCGGCTTTCATCGCCTATCTGGAGCAGTCGCAGCGCGAGGAGGCCGTGCCGGCTGCGGGTGGCGCCCGCGGCGAGGGGCGGAGCCCGACTGCCGAAGCAGCATCCGACGAGCGTGCGGTGCGAGGTGCGGCA
>JBHADS010000018.1:0-4415 GCA_041855185.1 Lautropia sp.
ACGATCCGCTCCACCGGCAGATGCTCGAGGATGACACCCGTGGACATCGGCATCACCGCCTGGGCCTGCACACCCAACGCCTCGGCCACCGCCGCACAGACCCGGCGGGCGTTGGCCACACCCTGTGCCCCGGTGCCGGCATTGGCATTGCCGGTATTGACCACCAGCGCCCGCAGATGCCCCTGCACGGCCGCCAGATGCTCGCGGCCGACCGTCACCGGCGCGGCACAGAAACGGTTGCGGGTGAACACGGCCGCAGCCAGCGTTCCTTCACGGAAACGGGCCACCAGCAGATCGCGGCGGCCCGGTTTGCGAATACCGGCACGGGCAGTGCCCAGCTCGACACCAGCCACCGGCAACAGCGCGGCGGCATCAGGGGCGGACAGATTGACAGGCATGACAGGCTCCTGGCGCAGATTCCAAAACTTGCTGCACGGATTGTGCCACCAAAACGCGCTGCCCGAGCGCCTCGCCACACCCCTGCGGAACGGGTGTCTATTGGCCCCCTGGCGTTGCGGACAGGCTACACTCTCCAGACAACTACAGGACGAAAGTCACCCCTCCCGCCCATGCCGCCCACCCATCCCGCCCTCCGGTTTTCGGTCAGCAGGCGCCGCCTGCTGGGCAGTATGCTGCTCGGTCTGAACCTTCCGGCCCTGTCGGCCTGCTCCGATCTGCTGCCGCGCGACCGCTACGGCACCCGCCTGTACTCCCCCACCCTGATCACCCGGCTGAATCTGCACTACTTCCTGGTCGACTGCTGGCATCACCGCATCCTGTTCACCGACGATCTGGGCACGCCCCTGCACCGCTGGCGCAGTCTGGACGAGAACATCGCCGGCCCGCACTCGATCGCCTCCGATGGCACACTGTACGTGGCCGAGGACACCGGCCGGCACGGACTGAAGGTCTACCGCGAGACGGCCCCCGCACATTTCGACCAGGTGCAGTACCTGCCCGGCATCGGTCAGCGCCCGCACCGGGTGCTGTACGACGCACGCAGCCGGCAGTTCCTGGTGCTCTCTGCCAACGACCAGAGCTTTCACCGTTTCGAGGTGCGCGACGGCCAGCTGGTGCAGACCCACGGCGCCATCGTGCCCGAGCTGCGCGGCCAGTACTGTCGTTCGATCACGCTGCACGGCGATCGCCTCTATTTCGTGGGCGAATCGGAGATCATCGTCTACCAGGTCGATGGACCGACACAGCGCTTCGCAGGCCAGGTGCTGCCACTGCACGAACGCTATCGGGGCAGCAACGATCTGTTCTTCCTGGACGAAAGCGGACGGCGTGGCCTCTTCACCGCCACCCCGGGCATCGCCGTGCGCTTCGAGTCCCTGGACGAGCTGGTCAGCGGGCGCGCCACCGATCTCTCGGCCGCTTTCCAGGGCACGCCCTATTACATCAGCCGCTTCGACGAGCGCCTCTGGATTCCGGAGTTCTCCGAACACTCGGCCGTCCGCCATTACCCGAGCGACGGCAGCGCCATCGACCGTGCCCATGCCGTGACCCTGTTCGACTACGGCCCCGCCGACGAAACCTCCCTGTCCCGCCGGCACGAATTGCCGACCTGACGCTGACCTGAAGGCCACGCCACGATACGGCAAAAAAAAGCCCCTCATCAGAGGGGCGTTCATGATCCCGGGGCGGCGGATCAGCTCAGCTTGCCGTGGCAGTGCTTGTACTTCTTGCCCGAGCCGCAGGGACAGGGATCGTTGCGGCCCACCCGGTGATATCCGCCCTGGGCAGCGGCCGCGGGAGCCTGCTGCGAGCGCAGCGCGACGCTCTCCGGGTCCTCGTCCGAGACACCGACATTGCCAGCATCGGCATGAAGCATCTGCGCGCTCTCGGTACGCTGCTCGGCCCGGTCCTCCAACTGATCGGACGCCTGATCGGCCTGCTCGGCCGACTGGATGTGCACGTTCATCAGCACGCGGGTGACTTCGGTGCGGATGGTCTGCAGCAGCATCTCGAACAGCTCGAAGGCTTCGCGCTTGTACTCCTGCTTGGGGTTCTTCTGCGCATAGCCGCGCAGATGGATGCCCTGACGCAGATGGTCCAGCGCGGACAGGTGCTCGCGCCAGTGCTGATCCATCGACTGCAGCATCACCGAGCGCTCGAAATTGCCGAAGGCTGCAGCGCCCACCCGGTCGACCTTGGCCTGGTAATGCGCATCCGCCGCTTCGGTGATCCGGGCCAGGATGTCCTCGTCGGACAGGTCGCTGTTGTCGGCCAGCCAGGTCGACACCGGCACCGACAATTGCCAATCCGTCAGCAGCGCCTGCTCCAGCCCCGGGATGTCCCACTGCTCGTCGATGGTGCCCACCGGCACGAAGCGACGGAAGACCTCCTCCATCGTGCCGTGCCGCAGGCCCGTCACCACTTCGGTCATCTCCTCGGCATCGAGCAGACCATTGCGCTGCGCGTAGATCACCTTGCGCTGCTCATTGGCCACGTCGTCGTAATCCAGCAGCTGCTTGCGGATATCGAAGTTGCGGGCCTCGACCTTGCGCTGCGCCGATTCGATCGAACGCGAGACCAGACCGGACTCGATCGCCTCACCCTCGGGCAGCTTCAGACGGTCCATGATCGCCTTCAACCGATCGCCGGCAAAGATCTTCAGGAGCGGATCTTCCATCGACAGGTAGAAGCGCGAGGAACCCGGATCGCCCTGACGGCCGGCACGGCCGCGCAACTGGTTGTCGATCCGGCGCGATTCGTGCCGCTCGGTGCCGATGATGTGCAGACCGCCGTGGGCCAGCACCTCCTCGTGCACCGGCTGCCAGGCTTCGGTCAGCTGGGCGATCGCAGCGGCCTTGGTGGCGGCGTCCAGATCCTCCCGCTCCTCGATGGCGGCTTTTTCCTGGGCGATGCTGCCACCCAGCACGATATCCGTACCCCGGCCCGCCATGTTGGTGGCGATGGTGATCTGCTTGGGCCGCCCCGCCTGCGCGACGATCTCGGCCTCGCGGGCGTGCTGCTTGGCGTTCAGCACGTTGTGCGGCAGCCCAGCCTTCTTCAGCAGCGCCGACACCAGCTCGGAGTTCTCGATCGAGGTCGTGCCGACCAGCACCGGCTGACCGCGCTCGTAGCAGTCGCGGATGTCGGCAAGGATCGCGTCGTACTTCTCCTTCGACGTCCGATAGACCAGATCCTGCATGTCATTGCGGATCATCGGCCGGTGGGTCGGCACCACGACGGTCTCCAGGCCATAGATCTCCTGGAACTCGTAGGCTTCGGTGTCGGCCGTCCCGGTCATGCCGGCCAGCTTCTCGTACATCCGGAAGTAGTTCTGGAAGGTGATCGAGGCCAGCGTCTGGTTCTCGGCCTGGATCTTGACCCCTTCCTTGGCCTCCACCGCCTGATGCAGCCCGTCGGACCAGCGCCGGCCCGCCATCAGACGGCCGGTGAATTCGTCGACGATGACGACTTCGTCGTTCTGGACCACATAGTGCTGATCGCGCAGGAACAGCGTGTGGGCACGCAGCGCCACCATCAGATGGTGCATCAGCGTGATGTTGCTCGGATCATAGAGGCTGGCCCCCTCGGCCAGCAGCCCCTGCTCGGCCAGGATGCGCTCGGCGCTCTCGTGGCCGGCCTCGGACAGATAGACCTGGTGCGACTTGCGATCGACCCAGTAATCGCCCGGCGGATTGATGCCCTCGTTGGGCTTGGGCTCCTCCTCCATCGCCGTCAGCAGCGCCGGCACCGCATTCATCCGGATATACAGCTCGGCATGTTCCTCGGCCGGCCCGGAGATGATCAGCGGCGTGCGTGCCTCGTCGATCAGGATCGAGTCCACCTCGTCGACGATCGCATAGAACAGCTTGCGCTGCATCCGCGACTGCGCGTCATAGACCATGTTGTCGCGCAGGTAGTCGAAACCGTATTCGTTGTTGGTGCCGTAGGTGATGTCGGCCTGATAGGCAGCCCGCTTCTCCTCCTGCGGCTGCTGCGCCACCACGACGCCCACCGTCAGCCCCAGGAAGCGGTACAGCCGCCCCATCCAGCCCGCATCGCGCTGCGCCAGATAGTCGTTGACCGTCACCACATGCACACCACGGCCGGCCAGCGCATTCAGGTAGACCGCCAGCGTCGCCGTCAGCGTCTTGCCCTCGCCGGTGCGCATCTCGGAGATCTTGCCCGCATGCAGCACCATCGCGCCCAGCATCTGCACATCGAAGTGCCGCATCCCGAGTGCCCGCTTGGAGCCCTCACGACAGACGGCAAAGGCTTCGGGCAGCAGATCGTCCAGCGCCTGCTGGATCGGCTTGCCAGCCTCGACCTCGGTGGCGATGCGCTCACGAAACTGACGGGTCTTGTCCCGCAGCTCCTCATCCGACAGCTTCTCGATCTCGGGTTCCAGGGCGTTGATACGTGCAACCCGGCGACGGTATTGTTTCAGGAGCCGCGAATTG
>JBHADS010000019.1:0-6515 GCA_041855185.1 Lautropia sp.
GCGCTGGTGGACTGAGCGCCCAGTTCGGCGAAATTATTGATCTTCACCGCACCATCCGGAAAGCGAGCCACGATCTCCAGCTGCCCGCCCATCGCTTCGATATGGCTGCGCAGCGTGGAGATATACATATCGGTACGCTTTTCGAGCTTCGCAATCGAAGGTTGCTGAACCTGCAGAACCTCGGCCAGCATCTTCTGAGACAAGCCCCTCGCCTGACGCAATTCATGGAGGGGCATCTCCACCAACATCATTTCTGTCCGCTGCTCGGCACGTTTCTGCGCCTCCGGACTCATACGTGCTCTCAGCGCAGCAAACTTCTCAGCCATTGATCAGACCCTCCCTGCGGAGTTGTTCGAGATGATCGTCGTAAAGTTGGTCTGCGACTGGAACATGCACCTCGTACCACCGGTCCTGCCCAGTCTTGTCACCGCCGATCAACAGAATCGCCGTCCGACGAGGATCGAAAGCATACAGTGCCCGTATCGGACGCCCTCCGGATTGGGTTCTCAGCTCCCGCATATGGGCATGCCTCGATCCATGCACACCGGAGGAATGCGGGAAACCAAGATTGGGCCCCAACCGCTCCAGCAGACCGACCGAAGCAGCCACTGACACCTGATCATCCTCCGACAAGTCGGCCCACCAGCGGCCGAACTCATCGGTGTACTCCACCTCCCAGACCATGCTCGCAATATAGCCTCAAAGGAATATTCCGTCAATGGAATATGCGCAGTCGATCAAACCACGCCCTGTTCGCGCAGTCGGGCGATGGCCTCGGCATCCAGGCCGAGTGTGGAGGACAGGATCTGGTCGGTGTGCTCGCCCACCATCGGCGGCGGCATCCGGTAATCGGCCGGCGTCTTCGACAGTTTCATCGGGCTGGCGACCAGGGGCACCTGCCCCACCACCGGATGCGGCATCGTCACCTTCATGCCACGGGCCTGCACCTGCGGATCGGCAAAGACATCGCCCAGCGCGTTGATCGGGCCACAGGGCACAGCCTTGGCTTCGAGCTGCCCGATCCACTCGGCGGTGGTGCGCTGCACCGTCACCTGATTCAGTTTCGGGATCAGTTCGGCGCGATTGACGACACGGGCGCGGTTGGTGGCATAGCGCTCGTCCGCCGCCATCTCGGGCACACCCGCCACCTCGCAGAAACGGGCGAACTGGCCGTCATTGCCGATCGCCAGGATCATGTAGCCGTCGGCCGTCGGAAAATCCTGATAGGGCACGATGCTGGGGTGTGCGTTGCCCAGCCGCTTGGGATTGTTGCCCGTGGCCAGATAGTTCATCGCCTGATTGGCGAGGCAGGCCACCTGCACGTCGAGCAGCGCCATGTCGATGTGCTGGCCTTCGCCCGAGCGCTCGCGCCAGGCCAGCGCCGCCAGCACGGCATTGCTCGCATACAGGCCGGTGAGAATGTCGGTGAGCGCCACGCCGACCTTCATCGGTCCGGCACCCGGCTCGCCGTCCGGGCGACCGCTCAGACTCATCAGCCCGCCCATGCCCTGAATCAGAAAATCGTAGCCGGCACGCGGCGCATAGGGACCGTTCTGCCCGAAACCCGTGATCGAGCAATAGATCAGCCGGGGGTTGATCGCCTTCAGGCTGTCGTAATCCAGCCCATACTGCCGGAGCCCGCCAACCTTGAAATTCTCCAGCAGCACGTCCGACTCGGCGGCCAGCCGGCGCACCAGTTCCTGGCCTTCAGGCTTGGTGATGTCGATGGTGATCGAGCGCTTGTTCCGGTTGGCGCACAGATAGTAGGCCGCCACCGAAGTATCAGCCCCCTGTTCATCCTTCATCCAGGGCGGTCCCCAGCCCCGGGTATCGTCCCCGGCCCCAGGCCGTTCGACCTTGATGACATCGGCTCCCAGGTCTGCCAGCATCTGGCCGGCCCAAGGCCCGGCCAGAATGCGCGAGAGATCGAGAACCCGGATATGCGACAGTGCACCGGACATGCTTTGGCTCCCCCAGATTCAGTTGTGACGCCCCGGCCCCGATGTCCGCGCCTGGCGCGCGTCCGAGTGTCGAGGCCGGGAGCTTGGTGTGGCTCAGTTGCTGAATGCAGCCAGGCCGGTGATTGCACGGCCCAGGATCAGGGCGTGGATGTCGTGCGTTCCCTCGTAGGTGTTCACCACCTCCAGGTTCACCAGATGGCGGGCGATCGGATACTCATCCGAAATGCCGTTGCCGCCCAGCATGTCGCGGGCCAGACGGGCGATATCCAGCGCCTTGCCGCAGGAGTTGCGCTTGATGATCGACGTGATCTCGACCGGGGCGATGCCTTCGTCCTTCATCCGGCCCACGCGCAGCACGGTCTGCAGACCCAGGGTGATCTCGGTCAGCATGTCGGCCAGTTTCTTCTGGATCAGCTGGTTGGCAGCCAGCGGACGGCCGAACTGCTTGCGATCCATCGTGTACTGCCGGGCTGCCTCATAGCAGGCTTCGGCCGCCCCCAGCGCGCCCCAGGCAATGCCGTAGCGGGCGGAGTTCAGGCAGGTGAACGGGCCTTTCAGACCGCGGACCTCGGGGAAGGCGTTCTCTTCGGGCACGAACACCTCGTCCATCACGATTTCGCCGGTGATGGAGGCGCGCAGGCCGACCTTGCCGTGGATGGCCGGGGCCGACAGACCCTTCCAGCCTTTTTCCAGGATGAAGCCGCGGATCTTGCCCTCGTCGTCCTTCGCCCAGACCACGAACACGTCGGCGATCGGGCTGTTGGTGATCCAGGTCTTGCTGCCGCTCAGCGAATAACCGCCATCGACCTTGCGGGCGCGCGTCACCATGCTGCCCGGATCGGAGCCGTGGTTGGGCTCGGTCAGACCGAAGCAGCCGATCCACTCGCCGGTGGCCAGCTTCGGCAGGTATTTCTGTTTCTGCGCCTCGGTGCCGAAGGCGTTGATCGGCACCATCACCAGCGAACTCTGCACGCTCATCATCGAGCGATAGCCGGAATCGACACGCTCGACCTCACGGGCGATCAGGCCATAGCAGACATAGTTCAGTTCCGAGCCACCGTATTGCTCGGGGATGGTCGGCCCCAGCAGGCCCAGCTCGCCCATCTCGCGGAAAATCGCCGGATCGGTCTTCTCGTGGCGGAATGCTTCCTGCACCCGCGGCAGCAGCTTCTCCTGGCAGTAGGCCCGGGCGCTGTCACGCACCATCCGTTCGGTATCGGTCAACTGCAGATCGAGCAGCAGCGGGTCTTCCCAGTTGAAGCTTGCCTTCGTCGAAGCCATAGTTAGAGTCTCCTGTCGAAATCTGTCTTACAGGCAGCGGCCTGTGCCGCCTGTGCAAAAACCGCATCCTATCGATGCAAAAGAGTTGTCTCAACCGATATTTATGCAGCGATGTGTGCGTTTTATGAACTCCGAGGCTAGAATCGGCCGCGATCCCTCTGCATCATGCGTGCCTTCAAGCCCCGAAACGCCCCCGCCATGCGCAAGAAGATCCCCAGCACCACCGCCCTGCTCGCCTTCGAGGCCGCCGCCCGGCACGAGAGCTTCACCCGCGCCGCCGATGAACTGGCGCTGACCCAGAGCGCCATCTGTCGCCAGATCGCCTCACTGGAGGATTTTCTGGGACTGCCGCTGTTCCGACGCACCCGCCGGGGGGTGAAGCTGACCGAGGCCGGGCTGAGCTACAGCCGCCAGATCGCCCCCCGGCTGGACGCGATCGAGCACGACACCCTGGCGGTGATGGCCAGCCAGGGCCGGGGCAGCACCCTCGAACTGGCGGTGGTCCCCACCTTCGGCACCCGCTGGCTGCTGCCCCGCCTGTCCGCCTTCCGGGCACGGCACCCGGATGTGGTCGTCAACATGAACACCCAGACCCGACCCTTCCTGTTCGACCAGACCGAGTTCGATGCCGCCATCTACTTCGGTGACGCTGGCTGGCCCGGCACCGAGGCGCATTTTCTGATGCGCGAATACCCGGTGCCCGTCTGCAGCCCGCAACTGCCCGGCGCACAGCCGCGGATGAAGCCCGAGGACATCGCCCGCCTGCCGCTGCTGCAGCAGCACACCCGCCCCTACGGCTGGCGGCAGTGGTTTGCCAGCGCCGGCGTGCAGGCCGCCCACGACATGAGCGGCATGCGGCTGGACCTGTTCTCGATGCTGGCCCAGGCCGCCATCGAGCGCCTGGGCGTGGCGCTGATCCCCCCGTTCCTGATCCAGCAGGAGCTGGCCGAAGGACGACTGATCACCCCCTGCCCGCACAGCGCCCCCAGCACCCGCGCCTACTATCTGATCGTGCCGGAGCGCAAGGCCGAGCGGCCGGCACTGACCTGGTTCCGGGAGTGGCTGGTGAGCGAGGCGCAGGCATCGCAGCACCCTGGGGTTTCCTCTCAAGACGCAGCAGCGCCTGTACCGACAACGAACGGCGACCCTGGACATTGAGCCGCCACGGGGTCGCTTCGGAGGCCTCCTGCTACTGGCACCCCTACCGCGTCGCTCACTGAACAGGCGAACCGGGTGTGGTGTATCAACGCTGCCGTCGTGACACAGCTCATAACAAAACGTCGACAATGCGCGCCTGTCGTCGACGACGCACACGCCTTGCCCGGATTGGCTTACACACTCGCTACCAGCGTTTGTCGAATTTCTTTACATTGCCAGTAGCATGATCGTACTTGGCGTGCGTCGAGCTTGGTCAGGGCGCCTTTCACGGCTGCGATTCGACATGAAGCAGCGAGCCATGCCGGATCAGGCTGCTGCGATCAACGGCAGAAATCGCTCAGACGCCCCAGGCGTTTCGTCGTTGCTGCCTTGTCCGTTCGTGTCGTTCCCATGATCCGTTCTGCCCGGCACAGCGCCGAAGCCTCTGATCATGATGCTATGGAGATTAGGAATGAACACGACATACCAATGGACGATGGCTGCCACGCTGATGCTGGCCTTGGCCGCCTGCGGCGGCTCGAGCGGCGACGGCTCGGGCGCACCGGGAGCGGATGCGACAGGCACACTCAAGACCGAGCCTGCATCCAGCGCCACCACCCCGACTTCGGGCACAGACGAAGCCCCGGCGACTGGCAACGACACCGCAGCCCCCAACCCCCCGGCGGATGGCAGCGGGAGCACGGCGGACAACGGTGCTGCATCAAACACCGATGACACAGCCTCCCCCGATGTCATCTCCGCCGCAGGCGTGCGCGGGGACGTGCTGATCGCCGCGCTGACCCAGACGGATGGCACCCAGGACGAGCCTATCGCGCTCAATCCGCAGACGCCAAGCCACCTTCCGAAATTCAGCGCCACCGACGCGCATATCGCTTTCTATCAGACGGCCACCACCAACCCCGAGCCCGGCTTTCCGCCCTACTACCACCAAGTAGTACCCGGTTCCGTTCAGATCGACACGGGCACCTCGACGATCACTCCTTCAGACTACAAGCCGGCAACGCTGAGCTTCAAGCTGGAACCCGTCGGAAATGCAGCGACTGACAACAACCCGAAAACCATGCAGTTCGCGCCCTATCTGCAGATGAGCGGCGGCGTCTATCACGAAACCGTCGATCTGCGCCTGAACGGGAGCAACGTGCCAATCAGTACGGACGAAGTCTACGACATGAACAACTGGGTGGGGCCGCATTGGTCCGAGAGCGCTCTGCCCACCTATGTGAGCATTTCTTCCGAGGCGTTCGACGCAGAAGATCGCAGCTTCACGCTGTGCGTCAGGCTCACCAACGGACAGGACATGCCCCCCCAACGGCTCGTGCTGCAATACCTGTCACGCCAAACCTGCACCCGCTGGGGAGTCCCTTCGGACTGGCAGGCTGGCCAGCCACTGGAGCGACGCGAGATCTTCGTGACAGATGCGCGTGCGAAGGAGCCCGAAAGCATCGATCCGGACGTGCCCTACGAATATCAGCTGCTGTACGCGACGCTGCGTTGGTCATCTCAGCCCTCTGACCCGAATCGCTGATCAGAGACTGACGCTTCGTGCGCCATCACGCCGCTCGGGCAGGCTACTGCGCGGATATCAGCCCTGGGCAGGCCCGAGCGCGCAGAGCTTGTTACCGTCGGGGTCGCGCACGTAGGCGAGGAACAGCGGTCCCGCTAGGGTCTGCCGCACACCCGGCGGGTTCTCGATGGAGGTGCCGCCCAGTGCCACCGCAGTGTCATGGAACTGGCGCACCTGCTCGGGCGAGGCGCACCGGAAACCGATGGTGAAACCATTGGCGACGGTGGCCGGCTCGCCGTTGATGGGCTCAGTGACGCCGAACATATTGCCGTTATGGCGGTAGAAGGCGCGCCTGTGGCCTTCAGGCGTTGCAGCAAGCGCGGCGGGCGCCACGCCGATCACGGCCAGCACGCCATCATAGAATGCCTTGGCACGCTCGATGTCGTTGGTGCCGACGACTACATGAGTGAACATGATTCGCTCTCCTGAATGGTCTGGACGATGGAGACCGATTCTATCGGCAACATCTGCACTAGAGCTCCAAGTTCTACCGAACGTGACCTTTAGTACCACATCAAGTAGCTGAAGAGTCCAGTTCACTTGAACCTTAA
>JBHADS010000020.1:0-3814 GCA_041855185.1 Lautropia sp.
GGCGACGACGGCGCCGGCGATATCGATCTGCGACATGATCCAGCCGCCGAACACGCTGCCGCCGGGATTGGCGTCGGCGGGCATGGTGACGAGGCACAGGGTCGGAACGCGCCCTTCAGGCAGCTGTGCGGGCGCCGGCGAAGCCGAGGTGCGGGCATGCCGTTCGTTGTTCTGATTGTCTGACATGGTTCGAGTCTTCCGGAGGTGCGCGTGCGCTTGTCCCGGTTCGGGCTGCCGAGCCTCGGCGGGCAGCAGCAACCGGAAAGCGCCGCCGTGCGGGTGGCACGGCTGTGACGATGGGCAACCAGGTGTGGAGGGGAGGCAGAGCGGCGCTTGCCGCTCAGTTGCCAAGGATACCGTAATGTGTGCCGGCCGGCGCTGAGGACCGCTTCGGGTCTCGCCACGGCAGGACCAGCAGGTGGGGGCAATGATCGCTGGGACGGGGGCGCGCCAGCGACAGCGGCGCCTCGAAGGGCTGCACCTGCACGCGCAGCGCATCGATCGGCTGCGTCAGGAAGGGCTGCAGGCCCGTACTGAGCAGAAAGGGCGTGATGTGCCGGTGGCAGTCGGCCAGGCGGCGGTAGGGGCCGGTGCGCACCAGCCGCAGCCGGGTGCCCGGCGGCGTGTCATCGTCGATCTCCGGCAGCAGGCTGGCAATGTGACGGGCGGCCGCAGCATCCGGGATCGGCTGGCCGGCGGGGCTGCCATCGGCGCGTGCCGGCAGGTTCGCCTTGAGTTCCGCACGCAGATCGCGGTTGAAGTCCCCGCTGATCAGCACCTGCCGTCCGGCGCCAATCTGCTGGTCGATCCAGGCTTCCAGGGGCGGAATCTGCGCCTGCAGTGTCTGGCAGGCGCGCTGGCGGCGCCAGTGGCGCTTGGGCTGGCGGCTGGGGCTGCGGTCGAGCCGGCCGTGACGGCAGCCTGCTTTCAGGTGCAGGTTCAGGATGGCCAGCCGTAGCCCGGGGCTCGCCTCGACGTGCAGCGCCAGACCGGGACGGGTGCGGTGCTGCCCGTCGCTGGCTTGTGAAATCTCCGGCACCAGTTCGATCCGGGGGGCTGCCGGGTCGGGTGCGGCGGGAAAGCGCCCGCTGCGCCAGGCAATCACCAGGTGCTGAGCCATCGGCTGACCCCGCCAGCGTTCTTCGCTGCTGTGGATCGTCCAGCCTGCGCCGAGCACTTCGGCCGCTGCCTCCCGGTCGCTCACTTCCTGCATCAGCACGATGTCCGCATCGGCGCGCCGGATCAACCCGGCCAGCTGGGCCTGCTTGGCGCGCAGATCATCGAGGCTGCGCACCGGGCCGTGACTGGGCTGTCCCTGCAGGTTGCGACCGTTCAGCGCATCGCAATAGCTCAGCTCGGGCGGGCGCTGGGCATCTGGCAACTGCCAACCGTGGGCGCCGCACAGGCGCTGCCAGCGCACAAAGCGTGGCGAGGACATCAGATGCTCGGCGTTCAGGCTCAGGATGCGCAGCGTGCCGGGCTGAGGCGTGCCCTGGACGATCCGGACAGCGGCGGCGGGTGTCGGGCTGTATGCTGCCGCACGGGCGGGCAGCGTGATGCCTGCCGACAGGGCGCAGAGGATGACGAGACCGAAGAACGGGAGCGGTGGCGGGCAGCAGCGGATCATGGTGAGGGAGGCGAGACGGACGAAAGATGGTGTCTGCGCGAGGGCGGGTCCAGCGCAGTGGCCGGTGGAGTGCCGGAGGGGCCGGAACTGCGATGGGGCGGGAAGCGCGCGGGCGCGAGCACCTGAAGCATCATCGGTCTGCCGGCACAGCTTGCCAATCGGCCGGATGGACAGGGGCGGCGCGGATTTCGAGTGCAGCGGCTCAGCTTGAAGGTGAGAAAGTGCGTCATAGGCTCTATCATTGGCAGATGGACACACTGACCCTGACCACTCCCGACGACTGGCACCTGCACCTGCGCGACGATGCGGCGCTGCAGTCGGTCGTCGCTGCCAGTGCCCGCCAGTTCGGCCGGGCGATCATCATGCCCAATCTGAAGCCGCCGGTCACGACGGTGGCCGATGCGCTGGCCTATCGTCAGCGGATCATCGAGGCGCTGCAGGGGGCCGTCGCTCGCGGCGAGCTGGACAGGGCGCAGGCCGACAGCTTCCAGCCGCTGATGACCCTGTATCTGACCGAGACGACCACGGTCGACGAGATCCGCCAGGCCGTCGCCGGGGATGCGGTGGCTGCGGTCAAGCTCTATCCGGCCGGCGCCACCACCAACTCGGATGCCGGCGTCCGTGCGATCGACCGGGTGATGCCGGTGCTGGAGGCGATGGCCGAAACCGGCCTGCCGCTGCTGGTGCACGGCGAAGTGGTTGATCCCGAGGTCGATGTCTTCGACCGGGAGGCGGTGTTCATCGACCGGGTGATGGTGCCCTTGCGCACCCGCCTGCCCGAGCTGCGGGTGGTCTTCGAGCACATCACGACCCGTCAGGCGGCCGAGTATGTGCGCTCGGATGGGGCCGCGCCGGGGATGCTGGGCGCCACCATCACGCCCCAGCATCTGCTCTACAACCGCAACGCGATCTTCATGGGCGGGCTGCGTCCGCATTGGTACTGCCTGCCGGTGCTCAAGCGCGAAACACATCGGGCGGCGCTGGTCGAAGCCGCCACCAGTGGTGATCCGCGCTTCTTCCTGGGCACCGACAGTGCGCCCCATGCGCGCATGCTGAAGGAGCACGGCAGCGGCTGCGCGGGCTGCTACACCGCGCCGCACGCGCTCGAACTCTATGCCTGGGCCTTCGAGGCGGCCGGGGCTCTGGACAGGCTGGAAGCCTTCGCCAGCTTCAATGGGCCGCGCTTCTATCGCCGTGCGCCGAACACCGGCACGGTCACGCTGCGGCGCGAGCCGTGGCAGATTCCGGCTTCGCTGCCCTTTGCCGGTTCGGCCGAGATCGTTCCACTCGCTGCGGGCGAAACCTTGCCCTGGCGGATGGATCTGGAGGGTCGGCGGGTCGTCTGAGCCCGGCCTGGGATTGTCGGACGGGGTGAGTTTGCTGTGTATACTTGCGCTCGCCGCACATCGCAGTCACCTGTGGCTTCTGGGTACCGCCGGGTGTGGTTTGCATAGATCAACAGGAGAGATCCAATGACGAAGTACATCAGCGCTTTGTTGGCCGCCGCGTGCCTGGCTCTGGCTGGCTGCAACACCGTGGCAGGTATCGGTGACGACATCAAGGCTGGCGGTGAGAAGATCACCGGCACCAGCGAAAAAGCCAAGGAGAAGATGAGCGGCTCCAGCGAGTAATCGCCGGCTAGTCTCAGTCTTCTGGGC
This sequence comes from Lautropia sp., assembly GCA_041855185.1. Lineage (GTDB taxonomy): Bacteria > Pseudomonadota > Gammaproteobacteria > Burkholderiales > Burkholderiaceae_E > Lautropia. The sequence goes on from JBHADS010000020.1 coordinate 3,286, forward strand.
ATCATCACTGCCGAGGGCGGTACTGGAGAGGCACTCTCCGGGCCGCCCTTTTGTTTTTGGGCGCGAGCCGTCATGTGCAGGGAAGGCTTGTGACATGTTGTGACAAATTTGGGAGGCGATGGGCAGCCCTAAGCGCGAAGAAGCGTAGGGGTTTTTGCAACGAGGGGCGCCGGGTGTCGGCATACTTTTGCTGACTCGGATTCCTCTCTCGTGGCCTTGGCCCGGACGGGAAGCCGGTGTGATGAGATGCGCTGCCACTGGTTTCCGACAGGGACGAGGGCGTGGCATCCCGGTCCACGAAGCGGTGCTGATGACCGTCGATCGTGGCTTTTTTGCAAATCCCCCGACCTGGATCGGCAGAGAACGGTTCAGGGCGACAAAACCAGAGAGGAAATCCCATGATCAAGTATCTGAGCGCAGCCGTGGTGGCCGCTTCGTTTGCACTGGCCGGTTGCAACACCATGTCCGGTATGGGCGACGACATCAAGGCCGGTGGCGAGAAGCTGGGCATCGGTGGCAGCAAGACCGA
>JBHADS010000021.1:0-7970 GCA_041855185.1 Lautropia sp.
CTGCGCCCCAACAAAATCCGATTCTCACAACAAAACCCGATGCGCAGACCGCCTTTCCCACGCAGGCTACCGGCAGTGAAGCATCGGGGCTGGGTGCCCCCTGAGCCGCTCGTGCAGCGAAGCGAAACGCATGAGGCGAACGGGGGTTCCCTGCCACGGTGCCCACGCGCGTGCCCATACCGCTTTTCTGCGCAGGCTACCGACGGTGACGCATCGGGGCTGGGTGCCCCCTGAGCCGATTTCGTGCAGCGAAGCGGAACGCATGAGGCGAACGGGGGTTCCCTGCCACGATGCCCGCGCACGTGCCACGACGCCCGCAAGCCCCATCCAAGCCCTCACGGCTGATACTTGTACCCCATCCCGTACACCGACTGAATCAACTCACAGCCCGGCAGCACCTTCGCCATCTTCCGGCGCAGATTCTTCACATGCGTATCCACCGTCCGGTCATTCACCACCCGGTGATCCTCATAGAGCCGCTCCAGCAGATCCTCGCGGCTGAACACCTGCCCCGGCGTCGCCGCCAGCACCGACAGCAGCCGGAACTCCACCGGCGTCAGCTCCAGCGCATTGCCCTCCAGCCAGGCCGCATGTCGAACCGTATCGATCCACAGCCCCTCCGACGGCGGCTGGATATCCAGCACCTGCTCCGTCGTCGCCATCCCGTGCTGCGACGGGCTCATCGGCTCGGACAGCGTGCGGCGCAGCACCGCCCGCACCCGCGCCACCATCTCGCGCGGACTGAAGGGTTTGCAGATATAGTCGTCGGCGCCCAGCTCCAGCCCCAGCAGCCGATCGATCTCCTCGACCCGCGCCGTCATCATGATGATCGGCACCGCCGAAAAACTCCGGATCTCCCGACAGATATCGATCCCGTCGCGGCCCGGCAGCATCAGATCCAGCAGAATCAGATCGGGAGGATTGTTCCGCACCGAATCCACCACCATGCGTCCGTCGGCCATGATGCCCGTGCGAAAGCCGGCGGCGTCCAGGTAGCGACAGACCAGCACCGCCAGTTTGGGCTCATCTTCAACAACCAGCACCTGCAAGGGTCTGCTGGGTGCTGCCCATAGATTTTGCTTGGGCATCAGACACTTCCTCCCGACGGAACGTCCAAGGGTAATTCGATACGAATGCGCAAACCTCCCAGCGGTGAGCCTTCGGCCATGATCCTGCCACCATGCGCCTCGACAATGCCCCGGCAGATCGCCAGTCCCAGACCGGACCCACCCGTGGCCCGATTACGGGATGCCTCACGTCGGTAGAAACGGTCGAACAGGCGCGCATAATCGGCCTCTGGCATGCCCGGCCCCGAATCATCGAATGTGATCACCGCATTCAGGCCCTCCCGATGGCATCCGACTGCGACCGTGCCGCCCCGGTCGACATAACGTGCCGCATTCTCCAGCAGGTTCTGAAAGACCTGACGCAAACGATCGGGATCGCCTGACACATTGATTCTATCGACAACCCCCGGGCTTTTCAGAGACAACCCACGACTGCCGAGGCGCTCTCGCCAGCTCTGCAGACTTTGCTCCAGCAGCGCCCCCAGATCCAGCGTCTGCCACTGATAGGACAGCGGCCCGACCTCGGCCAGGGACAGCTGATGAATATCGTCGACCAGCTTGGAGAGTATTCCCACCTCCGACAGCAGCGACTCGACGACACGCTGATCCAGCGGCTGCAGGCCGTCCTCGACCGCCTCCAGCTCGCCCCGCATGATCGCCAGTGGCGTGCGCAGCTCGTGCGAGACATCGGCCATCAGGCTGCGACGCATCGTCTCGTTGTGCTGCAGGGTACTGGCCAGACGATTGAACATCCGCCCCAGTTGCCCCAGCTCGTCCCGCGAGCGCACCGGCACCCGGACCTCGTAATTGCCTTCGGCCAGGCTGCGCGTGGCGCTCGCCAGCCGCCGGGCCGGTACCAGCATCACCCGCGCCAGCGCCCAGGTGATCAGACTGGCGAGCAGGATCGCCAGCGCACCGATGTACCAGGCCGCGCTTTCCTGCCGCCGCTGGAAGCTCAGATCCGCGGCGTCCGTCACCTCGGTGAAGGGGGTGCTCGCCACCCAGCCGGCAATCTCGCCATCCACCAGCACCGGCACATAGATCGCATCCTCGCCGGGCGTGGGATTGCCGACCACGTACAGCCCATTGGCATCCTGCAGCGTCATCCGGGCCACGGCATCCACCGGCGGCTGGTCCAGACCGTGAGCCTCCGGCTCCCACTGCGGTGGTGGCCGATGCGCCAGTGGCGACGACGAAGGCAGCGGCGGCTTGATGCGCACCCGGTTGCTGCTCGACTCCTCCAGTTCGACCGGCCCCTCGAATTCCTGCAGGCCGTCGAGCAGCCCCAGCCGCGTCGGCTCGACCCGTCCTGCCGCATCAGGGCCCGCCCCCGGTCCGCCCGGCTCCCAGATCGGGGTATCCTCGGCTTCATCGAAGGCCAGCCATTTCCAGGAGGTCAGCGGCCCCAGCGCGGCCGATGCCTCACCCGGCACCACCACGCGCGAAGCCGGCAGGCAGGCACCGGGCTGGTGCCGATGCAAGGGCGGTGGCAGGGCCAGTCCCTGCAGCGAAAAGCCCCGCAGCCCCCGGGGGCCGGAATAGACCCGATAGCCACTGTAGCGCACCACATGCCGCCACAGATCCTCGCGACCGCGCAGCATTCCCCAGCCAACGGCCGGATCGCCGACCTCGCGCCAGTGGTTGGCCAGAATCGCCGTCAGCACCTCCAGGCGCTTGGCCTCCAGGTCGTTCAGGTAGCCGATGAAGCCTCGCTGAAAGCTGATGCGATTGGCAATGCCCATCGCCACCGCCATCACGATACCGGCGGCCAGCAAGGCCGTGAACAATTTGAAACCCAAGCCGATTCTGATCATCTGCACCACCGAAGCGGCCTGTCACACCGTCCACCCCGAAAAACCATCCACCCGAGAATGTACCGAAGTCGATACGGCCCATACAGCCGCCAAAAATCGCGCCCTTCCACACCAAACCCCAGGAGACAGAACATGGAGAGCCGCTGAGCGAAACGCAACAGCCCGATCACATTGTCCATCAGCCGTGCGCGGCCCGGTGCCTCCCATTGCGTGCCGCAGGCGCCGGGATCGCACTACCATTGGCGGTGCGCGATGGGCCACGCAGCGGCCCGCCGTCAGCCCGCTTCCGTCACAGCCGGGCTTCTGCCCTGGCCCTGGTCCAGCCCATTTCCGACACAGCCATGTCCACGCCCTCCCTGCTCTCCGCTTCGTCCACTGCCTCCGCCCGCTGTCTCGCAGGCACGGGCGGCGCAGACTGCCGGCCGGCCACGCCCGTTCTCCGGCCCGGGCATGCCGTGGACACCCAAGGTCTGAGACACGCCCTGCCCGCCGTCGCGCTGGCGGCCCTGCTGGCCGGATGCCAGAGCTTCGGCCCGCAGGACAGCAGCCCCGGCCCCGAGGAAGTCCGCAGCAACCTGCAACGGATGATTCCCGACAAAGTGCGCGATGCCAGCGGCTGGGCCTCCGACATCCAGACATCCTTCTCCCTGCTGGGACTGCCTGCCACACCCGGCGCCCTGTGCGCCACCATCGCCGTCATCGAGCAGGAATCGGGCTTTCAGGTGAATCCTCCGGTGCCCAATCTATCCACCATCGCCTGGCGCAGCATCGAGGAGCGTGCCTCGGCCTTCGGCGTGCCGGCCTTCATGGTACGCGGTGCGCTGCAACTCAAGAGCGCCAACGGCCTCAGCTATGCCGAGCGCATCGACAAGGCGCGCACCGAGCAGGACCTGAGTCAGATCTTCGAGGACATGACGGACAGCATCCCATTAGGCAACCGATTGTTCGCCCGCTACAACCCGGTGCGCACCGGCGGGTCGATGCAGGTCTCGATCGCCTATGCCGAAGCCCATGCCGCCCGCAAGTCCTACCCCTATGCGGACGCCGGCAGCATCCGGCAGGAGATCTTCACCCGCCGCGGCGGACTGTATTTCGGCATTGCCCATCTGCTCGACTATCCCGCCAATTATCCGGAGATGAAGTTCCGCTTCGCCGACTTCAACGCCGGGCACTATGCCAGCCGCAACGCCGCCTTCCAGCGGGCGCTGGCCGTCGCCATCAACCAGAAACTGACACTCGATGGCGACCTCTTGAATCACGCCGATCTGTCGATGGACAAGCCCGGTGAAACCGAGCGGGCCGCCCGCATTCTCGGCACCCGGATCGGACTGAGCGACCGAACCGTGCGCGAGATGCTGCTGATGAGCGACAGCCTCGACTTCGAGAACACCCAGCTCTACAAAGCCGCTTTCGCCCAGGCCGACAGCAAGGGCTCGGGCAAGCCGATGGCCCGCGCCCGTTTCCCCGAAATCCAGCTCGACAGCCCGAAGATCACCCGCAAGCTGACCACCGCCTGGTTCGCCGACCGGGTGAACACCCGCTATCAGAACTGCCTGAAGCGGGCCAACGTGCGCAGTGGCGGCTGAGCGCCGCCGCTTGCCGCTCCGCCCCCTGTCAGGACACGCGGGTGCGGGAGCCACTGAAACGCGGCGCCGGCATCCACTGAACGCCTGTCATGCACGGCATCGCCTGGCGAAAGCGCCTGCGTAGCGCAGGCACGCCACCTCAGCGCAGCACGATCGTCCGGTGCTTGTTCAGGAAGATCCGGCGCTCGACGAAATAGCGCACCGCACGTGCCAGCGCATGGCTCTCCATGTTGCGGCCCAACGCCAGCAGATCCTCGGGGCTGTAGGTGTGATCGACATGATGCACCGACTGCTCGATGATCGGGCCTTCGTCCAGATCCTCGGTCACGAAGTGCGCGGTGGCGCCGATGATCTTCACGCCACGGTCATACGCCTGGTGATAGGGCTTCGCGCCCTTGAAACCCGGCAGGAAGGAATGATGGATGTTGATCGCCCGCCCCGCCAGCGCCTGACTGGTTCGGTCACTGAGAATCTGCATGTAGCGGGCCAGCACCAGCAACTCGGCCTGGGTGTCGTCCATCAGCTTCAGGATCTGCGCTTCCTGCTCGGCCCGGTTCGCGGCCGACACCGGCAGATGGTGATAGGGAATGCCCATCGCATCGGCATGGTTCTTCAGATCCGGGTGATTCGAGCCGATCGCCACCACGTTCATGTTCAGCTCTTTCATGCGCACGCGGAACAGCAGATCGGCGAGGCAATGTTCGAGCTTCGACACCATGATCACCACGCGCGGCGGAATACTCATGTCGTAGAAGGTGGCCTCCATGTCGAAGGCGCGCGCCACCGGCTCGAAAGCCACGCGCATCGCCTCCAGCCCCTCGACCTTCGAGGACACCGTGTAGACGCAGCGCACGAAGAAGCGGCCATTCGGGTCGTCGTAGACCGAGAACTCCCGGATGTAGCCCTGGTGCTGCTCCAGAAAGGCGGCGATGGCCGCCACCTGTCCGGCCCGGCTCGGGCAAGCCACGGTCAGGCAGTAAGGTCCGCCAACGACCGGCGGCACGACGGCGCCGGGTTCATGCATCGTTGATCCTGTCATTGCTCCTCCTCGATCTCTCGAATTCTCGACGCTCCGTCCGAGCGTGCATCGCACCAGGGCGCGGCACGCATCCGGCAGCTTCACACGAGCACGCGCCGACTGACTAGAATGGAAACGACATAGAAATCGAAGATTTGCCCGCCCCGGTACTATCCCTGCCATGAACGATGCCCAACCCATCCGCTTCGGCTTCATCCTGCTGTCGCATTTCACGCTGACGGCCTTCTCCGGCATGATCGACGTGCTGAGGCTGGCCAGTGACGAAGGCGACCACAGCCGACCCATGCGCTGCTCCTGGCAGGTCATCGACGAGCACCTCCGCCCGGTGCGCTCCAGCACGGGCGTGCAGGTGATGCCCTCCGAGACCCTCGGCGATCCGAGCCGCTTCGATTATCTGGTGGTGGTCGGCGGGCTGCTGCACACCCGACCGCCGGTCAGCCCCGCCGTGCTGGCCTTCATCCGCCAGGCGGCCGAAGCCAAGATCACCCTGGTGGGACTGTGCACCGGCATGTTCGCCATGATGCAGGCCGGCGTGCTGAAGGATCACCGGGTCTGCGTCAGCTGGTTCCATTACTGGGACTTCATCGAACAGTTTCCCGACACCGATCCCCGGCTGATCATCGCCGACCGCCTCTACACCATCGACCGCCGCCGCATCACCTGCTCGGGCGGGCGCGCCTCGATCGATGTCGCGGCCGACATCCTGCGCCGCCATGTCGATGCCTCGATCGTGCAGAAAGCGCTGCGCATCCTGCAGGTGGACGCCGCCGCCCGCTCCGACACCGCACAGCCGTCCCCGCCCGGCGAACGTCCGGCCCTGCACCCGATCGTGCGCCGGGCGATGCTGCTGATGGAGCAGCACATCGGCCACCAGCTGTCGCAGACCGAACTGGCGATGCGCCTGAACATCTCGGTGCGCCAGCTCGAACGGCTGTTCCGCGAACACGCACACACCACGCCACACACCTATGCGCGCAATCTGCGCCTGCGCAGCGCCGCCTGGCAACTGACGCATTCGCGCCGCTCGATCGCCGACATCGCGATGAGCTGCGGCTTCTCGGATGCCTCGCACCTGGGCCGTGAATTCCGGGCCGCCTTCGGAATGCCGCCCAGCAGCTGGCGCGCCCGTGCCCAGCTTCCCGAGGCACTGCTGGGTCAGTCGCCCGACACCGAGTCCGACGAAACAGCCGCCGGACAGACGCCCGAAACTTCTGTCGGCGGCGTGCCCGACTGACGGAAGCATCCAAAGGCCGCAGCCTATCGATAACCCGTAGACGGGTACGACAGCCTGCGCCCGGCCCCCCTACCGACATCCGCGAAACAAGCGCCACAAGCGCCGAAACCGCTGTGTGCGCAGACTCTCTCCGCCCTGCTGAAGCCTGCCCAATTTTTCCAGACCGATGGCGATAAAATTCTATCGCCGCGCGGGGAGTTCTGATGTACTGACATCGCGCCAGAGCCGGTTGGACCGAGCGATCATGCGAGCCGCGCCCCGCTCAGGGAGCGGCACGCCACCGACGAAGTACCGGGTATCTGGCCCGCGATGCAGGAGACCGCCCCCGACGGGACGCGCATCCGCCCGCGCCGGCGGACGCACGACGAAGCGGCGCAAAACACGTACACGTGAGGACAACATGGGCAACCGCTATTCCCTCTTCAGTCTGATACGCCACGGACTGAAGTACAACGAACAATGGCCACGCGCCTGGCGCAGCCCCGAACCCCGCCAGGAATACGACGTGATCATCGTCGGCGCGGGCGGGCACGGTCTGGCCACCGCTTACTATCTGGCCAAGGAGCACGGCCTGCGCAACATCGCCGTGCTGGAAAAAGGCTGGCTGGGCGGCGGCAACACGGCACGCAACACCACCATCGTCCGCTCCAACTACCTGTGGGACGAGTCCTCGCAGCTCTATGAAAAAGCCATGCAGCTCTGGGAAGGGCTGGCGCAGGATCTGAACTACAACGTGATGTTCAGCCAGCGCGGCGTGCTGAATCTGGCGCACAACCTGCAGGAAGTGCGCGACACCCAGCGCCGCATCAATGCCAACCGTTACAACGGCGTCGATGCCGAATGGCTGACCCCGGCCCAAGTGGCCGAGAAGGTGCCGGGCATCAATCTGAATGCCCGCTACCCGGTGCTGGGCGCCTCCTACCAGCCGCGCGCCGGCGTGGCCCGTCACGACGCCGTGGCCTGGGGCTTCGCCCGCGCCGCCGACCAGCTCGGCGTGCACATCATCGAGAATTGCCCGGTGCTCAACATCCGCAAGAAGGATGGCGCCATCGAAGGCGTCGAAACCGGCAAGGGCTTCATCCGCACCAAGAAACTCGGCGTGGTCGTCGCCGGCTCCTCCAGCGTGCTGGCCGACATGGCCGGCATCCGGCTGCCGATCGAAAGCCACCCGCTGCAGGCGCTGGTCTCCGAGCCGGTCAAGCCCTGCATCCACACCGTGATCATGTCGAA
>JBHADS010000022.1:0-13819 GCA_041855185.1 Lautropia sp.
GCCAGCGCCGAGACCGCCAGCGACACCGTGATCGGCGCCCCCAGCACCAGCAGCACCAGAAACGCGCCAAACAGAATTGTGACCAGATGATCTTCCATCCCTCTACCCTGCCCCTTGATTGCTGTGCGCCATCTGTTCGATCTCGGCCTGTTCCGGATCGATCAGGGTCTCGCCCCTGACCAGCGTGCGGTAGTTGTTGATCAGGATGCGCACGGACATCAGCACGAAGGCAATCGGCAGCACCATGTAGAAATAGCTCATCGGCAGACCGATGGTCTGCGAGGTCCAGAACTTGTTCATCCGGAAGAAGATGAAGTCGTAGGACAGCCAGGCGAAATACAGGTTGAAGGCCACCCAGATCAGATCGGCCAGCGCCTCGGAGACCTTCTTGACGAGCGGCGGAAAGAAACGGAACTGGAAACTGACCCGGTTGTGCGCCGACAGCTTGGCCGCCACCACCGCCCCGAAATAGGCGAACCAGACGAACATGTGCGTCGCCAGTTCATCGCCCCAGGGGATGGTGTACTGAAAGAACTGCCGGCAGATGATCTGCGCAAACAGCAGCGAGATGAACCCGACCAGCAGCAGCGAGCAGACGAACTCCTCGGTCTTGTCGAGTGCGGACCAGAATTTGCTTGCCATGTGCAGAGCTCCTAAGTCTCAGACGGGTGATGCACGCCATCGGGCACGCTGCCAACGGCACTGGTCGCTGATCAAGGCACGGCGCGCACCACGCCTTGGCCGGCCCATCACGGTCGATGGGCCGATACCAGCTCCGGACCCGCAGCGCCGCCCCGGTGCTGCCCCCGGAATCAGCGGCCCAGGGCGCGCTGGGCGGCGTCGAGTTTCTCCTTGCCGCCGATCGAGTCATAGAGCTTCGGCCAGACTTCGGTGGTGGCCTTTTCGATCCACTCTTTTTCGTCGTTGGCCGGCTCGGTGATCTCCATGCCCTTGGCCACCAGATCTGCCTTGATCTTCGACTCGGTATCGATCAGATACTGATAGCTGTGCGCAGTTGCGGCCTTGCCCGCCTCGAGGATGGCCTTCTGCACGTCGGACTTCTGCCGCTTGAACACCGACTCGCTGACGACCAGCGGCTCGAGCGAGAACACGGCATGCAGCGGCGTGATGTACTTCTGCACCTCGTTGAACTTCATCGCCGCCACGGTGATGTAGGGATTGTCCTGCCCATCGACCACCCGCTGCTGCAGGGCCGTGAAGGTCTCGGACCAGGCCAGCGGCGTCGGATTGATGCCCCAGGCTTTGTAGGTGGCGATCATGACCTCATTCTTGGGCACCCGCACCACCAGCCCCTTCAGATCCTCCAGACTGGCAACCGGCCGCTTGGAATTGGTCAGCACCCGGAAACCCGAGTAGGCCCAGCCGATGATGCGCACATTGGCATCACGCAAGGTGTTGTCGACCAGTTCCTTGCCCACATCCCCGTCGAGCAGGGTGCGCGCCTCCTCCTGGGAACGGACCACGTAAGGCATCGACAGCAGACCGACGGAAGGCGAGAACGGCGTCAGATTGTTGGAAGCCAGCAGCGAGAAATCCAGCGAACCCATCGCAGCATTGTTGACGGTATCTTCCTCGCTGCCCAGCTGCCCATTGGGAAACAGATTGACCTTGTGTTTGCCACCGGTCTTCTCCTCGAAGATTTTCTTGAAGGTCGTGGCCAGCTCCCACTGCGTGCCGCCCTGAGCATCGCCAACAGCCATCTTGAAGGTGCGCGCAGCCACCCCACCCGACAGCGTGAGCAGGCTGGCTGCAACCAGGGAAATACCGAGCGCTTTGAAATGGATTTTCATTCTTTGAGTCTCCTGTTCTCAGATGGGCTCCGGTCCACGCCGATCATGGTCCGTTGCGATGCGGCTCACTCGGGTCGAATCCACGTGAATCCCGGACACGAGAAACCCGGCTCCAAAAGAAAAAGATCGCCGCATGATATTGGAGAGCCTTGCTACCGGCGCGCATATCGGTATTACCCCGGTGCACGGCGCTGGCTCTTCGGTTGTGCTGGTTCCGCTCAGAACACTTCGTCCTTCAGGTGATACCACCGGTACAGCGCGCGCTGCCCCATGCGTCGGAAGGGCGCCAGCCACTCCGCCGTCAGGCGTCCGCGCACGTTGGGAAACGGCAGTTGCGACCGGAAGATCGGCAGCTCGAGGGACTGCCCCAATCCGGCGATCCATTGCGCGAGCCGGCGCCCGGCCTGGGCCGAGTACATCACCCCGTTGCCTCCGTAGCCCATCGCATAGAACACCGCCTGACGCGGGTCCGGCTGATGGATGCGCGGCATCATGTCGTGGCTGACATCGACCCAGCCCCACCACGAATAATCGATGTCGATGCCCCGCAGCGCGGGGAATTTGCGTCCAAGGCTGTCGATCAGCAACTGCTCGTAGCGCCGATCCGGCGCCTCGCGCCCGGTGATCGCGCTGCGGCTGCCGATCTGCACCCGACCATCGGGCATCAGACGATAGTAATGACGCAGCACCCGCGTGTCCGTCAGCACCCGATGGGTCCGCAAGCCGCAGCCCTCGATCTCGGCAGGAGTCAGCGGCCGGGTCACGATCGAATTCGACAGGATCGGCAGCAAGCGGTTCTTCAGCGCCGGATACAGGGTCTGCGCGGTATAGCCGCCGGTGGCGATACCCACCGCGCGGGCGCGGACGATGCCGCCCGGAGTCTGCAGATACTGCAGGCCACCCTCGCTTCGCCAGCCCAGCACCGGGCTGGCCGGGTGCACGGTGGCCCCCAGAGCCCGGGCCTTGCGCAGATAGCCGAAGGCCAGCTTGCCGGCGTGGATGCCGATGCCCTCCGGCTCGAACATCGCACCCGCCGCCTCGTGATCATCGACATAGCGCCGGCGCAGCGTCGTCGCGTCCAGGATCTGCGCGTCGTAGCCGAAGGTCTCGCGCAGCAGTCTCGCCTCCTTGTCGAGCGCGGGCATGACCGCCGCCCGGTGCGCGATGTAGAGATGTCCGCCCGGCTGCGGATCACACGCGATGTCGGCGATCATCGCCTTGAAATAATGCATCGCATCCAGACACTCCCGATGCATCTGCAGCGCCGTCTCCAGGCCCCAGCGTTCGATCCATTGGGAACGCTTCAGCCGGCCCGAGGCGCATTGCGCCTGGCCGCCATTGCGGGTGCTGCAGCCCCAGCTGCTGCGATTGGCCTCCAGTACCGTCGCCCGGATGCCATAGTCGCGTGCCAGTGCGATGGCCGCAGCCAGCCCCGTGTACCCGGAGCCGACGATCGCCACATCGCAGTCCCGATCACTGTCGATCGGGCCGTCGTCGGCCGGGGGCTCGCCCGCCGTATCGATCCAGTAGGTCGGCGCATAGTCCCGGCCCTGGCCGGGATGTGCACTGCGCAGCGGGTCATAGGCCGGATCGTAGCGATCCATCGCCGGTGTCGCCGTCGGCACCGAGGATTGCAGCCCGCCTGTGACCGGCGCCTGTCGGGTTGCCGTGTCCATGATGTCAGGCAGCAGGCTGCGCGGGACGATCCTTGCGGAACGCATTCTTGACGGCGATCTTGCCGTCCTTGAAGGTGAACACGTCCACCATGCGCGCCTCGATCCGCGCGCCATCGGCTGCGCGCGTGCCGACGAAGGTCGATTCCGAAACCCCCCGATCCCCCACCACGAAATGCGTCCCGTCCAGCCAGGCCGCATCCGGAAAGTTCTGCCAGGCCAGCTGAAAGCCTTCCCGTACCTGCTCGCGGCCGATAAAGCTCCGGCCGAGCAGATCCGGCCCGGCCACGGCGTGAAAGGCACAGTCATCGGCCATGAAGTCCATCAGGGCGTCGATGTCGTGATCGTTCCACGCCTGGTTGAAAGCCTGCAGGAATGCGATGTCCGGTTGCTTGCTCATGTGATGTCTCCTCCGTCTTCTCCGGTCCTCTCGATCGGTCCACCCAAGGTCGGCACCGTGCAACGTGGGCCTGGAAGCAGGATGCCCCGCCCTGCACGTCCGGCGTACCGACCGCAGATGCGCCCAAGCGCATGACTCGCGCTCAAGCCTACGGAATCAGATGCAGCGCTCGTAGTACCAGCCCGGAACTTTCGTTGGTACCACCGGGGCAAACCTAGGGAAACTCCCGAAAGAACACCGAGGCCAGCCGACGAATGCCCGGCTCGATATCCTTCTGCGCGATCGAGGTGAACCCCAGTCGAAAGCAGCGGCACGGACTGCCCGGCTCCATGAAGAAGACATCTCCTGCCTCGATCAGCACCCCCTGCTGCTCGGCCCTCTCGGCCAACGCCCTGCTGTCGAAGCCTGCGGGTGCCTCCACCCACAGGGCCGAGCCGCCCTGACTGGGCTGCACCCTGCACATCGGCAGGTGTCGGCTCATCGCCTCCATGACCGCAGCAGCACGGGCCGCGTGAGCGCTCGACAGCCGACGCTGCAGGCGGTGGTAGTGCCCCATCGCCATGAACATGCCCAGCGCACGCTGCATGAAGGTATTGGGATGACGCAGGTTGAGCCGTCGCATCGCCCGCATTTCCTGCACCAGCTGCGCTGGCCCCACCACATAGCCCAGGCGCAGGCCCGGGGCAAAGCTCTTGGAGAAACTGCCCAGATAGATGACCCGATCATGGCGATCGAGCGACTTCAGGGCCGGCAGGGTTTCGCCATGCCAGTTGCTGTCGGCCTCGTAGTCGTCCTCGATCACCACGAAATCCTGCTCGTGGGCCGCCTCCAGCAGTGCACGCCGCCGCTCGATCGACATCCGTACCGTCGTTGGGCACTGATGGCTGGGCGTGACATGGACATAGTCGCATTGCCGAAGCGCACCGCTCATCACCAGACCATGCTCGTCCACCCGCATCGGCAGCAGCCGCGCCCCGCGCCGCAGAAAGATATTGCGGGCATCCGGGTAGCCGGGCTCCTCGACACCGACATGGCTGCGATGATCGAGCAGCAGGTCGGCCAGCAGATAGAGCCCGTGCTGCGAGCCGACCGTCAGCAGGATATTGTCCTCTGCGGCCTGGATGCCGCGTTGCGGCAGCACGCGGGAGCGTATCTGCTGGATCAACGAGGCATCGTCATGCAGCAGCATGTCGTGCCCCCATTCGTTGGCCTCCAGCGCACTGAGCGTGCGCAGACAGCACTGCCGCCAGGCCGCCATCGGGAAGCTGTCCGCATCGAACTGACCATACAGAAAGGGATAGGGGTAGCGCCGCCAGTCGCTGCGTTTCTGGATGTTGCGCTGCTGCGAAGGCGGCAGCCGAAGACGTGCCTCCCAGTCCGGCCGGGCATCGCGCTCCCCGGCCAACGGCTGCACATCATCGGCCGGCATCGTTGCCTGCGCCCCCGGCAGCGCCACCGCCGCGCCGCCATCCACCACCCGGAACCCCTCCCGCGACCGGGACTCCAGATACCCTTCATCACACAGCCGCTGGTAGACGATGATCACCGTATTGCGCGACACCCCCAGCACCTGCGCCAGTTCACGTGTGGACGGCAGATAGGTATCCGGCGGCAGTACGCCGTCCAGAATGGCGGCCACCAGCATCTGGCGGATCTGCGCCTGCAAGGGCTGCGGACTGCCATGCCGACGCCGAAACGGCTCCAGCATCGCCTGCCACATCACGCCGGTGTGTCGATGGCCGGCCGCCATCCTCATCCCTGTCTCCATCAGCATCCGGGTCCCCCGATCTGCAGGACGGCTCAGCGCATGAGCATCACGACCATGAACATGAACAGCGCCACGAACAGCGCCTCGCTGACCAGCAGCGCGATCGGGCGCCAGCCCAGTTCGGCAATCTTCTCGAAGGAGGTCTTGACCCCCAGCGCCGAGATCGAGATCACCAGCGCCCAGGCCGACAGATCGGCCGCGGCCTGCTGCGCCACCGGCGGCACCCAGCCCAGGCTGTTGACGATCACCAGCACGATGAACATCACCAGAAAGAAAGGCAGGATCGTCGGCCGCTCGGCCACCTTGCCGCCGGCCTGCGCCGAGTCCATCACGGCCTTGCGGAACAGCATCGCCAGCACCAGCACCACCGGCACCAGCATCACCACTCGGAACATCTTGGCCAGCGAAGCCGACTTGGCCACTTCGGCAGAAATGATGTTGCCCGCCCCCACCACCTGTGCGACATCGTGGATGGAGCCGCCCAGAAACAGGCCCGCCTCGGGCACCGACATACCGACCAGATTGACCCAGAGCGGGTACAGCACCATCGCAGCGGTCGACAGGCTCGCCACCCCGATGGCGGTCATCAGCGTATAGCGCTCGTTGTCGGCGTTCTGCGGCAGGGTCGATGAAATCGCCATCGCGGCCGAGATGCCGCAGATGCCGGTGGCGCCGCCCGACAGCAGCCCGAACATCGGCGACACCCGGAGCAGACGGGCCATCAGGACGCCGAAACCGAGCGTCAGCACCACCGCCCCGGCCAGCCCGGCAATGCCCCAGACCCCGAGCGCCGAGACATCGGCCAGCACGATCCGGGCGCCGAGCAGCGCCACCCCGAAGCGCACCAGCTTCTTGGCCGAAAACTCGATGCCGGCCTTGCAGCGCTCGTTGTCGGACAGGAAGTGAAAGGCGATGCCGATCAGCAGCGCATACAGGAACTTGGGACCGCCATAATGCTCGGTCACGAAACTGGCCGACAGCGCGATGAGTACCGCCAGCATGATCCCCGGCAACAGGCGGGTCACAGGCGCCAGCGGATTCGGACGCCCGACCGGCGCAGGATGGGACGACATGGCGGGTCTCCCCCGAAATTCGAGTTCAATTCAAAATTTGGAACGCAGGGTTCCAATTTCGCTAAAATTCTAGGACATCGCTGTGGTCTGTCAACATCAGGACAAGCCCTTGGGCCCGGCGAACACGAGGAAAGCGCCCATGTCTGCCACCGACGGCACCACCGACATTGCCCTGCACCGGATCTCGGTGCGCGAGACCTTCGGCCTGGACACCGATCTGGAAGTCGATGCCTTCGTCGAAGCCTCGCCGCTGACCCCCAGGCGCAACGACGACTATCACTTCGACCCTGCCGTGACGCTGGCGCTGCTGGCCGGCTTCCAGCACAACCGCCGGGTGCTGATCCAGGGTCTGCACGGCACCGGCAAATCCACCCACGTCGAGCAGGTGGCGGCCCGTCTGAACTGGCCCTGCATGCGGGTCAACCTCGACGGCCACATCAGCCGTCTCGATCTGGTCGGCAAGGACGCGATCGTCATCGAGAACGGCCAGCAGATCACCACCTTCCAGGAGGGCATCCTGCCCTGGGCCATCCAGCGCCCGATCGCGCTGCTGTTCGACGAATACGATGCCGGACGCCCCGATGTGATGTTCGTCATCCAGCGCCTGCTGGAGAAGGACGGCCAGTTCACGCTGCTGGAGCAGAACCGCGTCATCGAACCGCATCCGTACTTCCGGCTGTTCGCCACCGCCAACACCGTCGGCCAGGGCAACAGCATCGGCCTCTATCACGGCGTGCAGCGCCTCAACCATGCCCAGCTCGACCGCTGGAATCTGGTCGCCCAGCTGAACTACCTGCCACCGGAAGTCGAGGTCTCGATCATCCGCGCCCATGCCCCGCCGCTCGCCGGCGAGGCGGGCGAGCGGTTGGCCCGTCAGATGGTGGCGATGGCCAATCTGACCCGCCAGGGCTTTGCCCACGGCGACCTGTCGACCCTGATGTCGCCCCGCACGGTGCTGAGCTGGGCCGAGAATCTGGCGTTCTTTCCCGATCCGGCCGAAGCCTTCCGCTACAGCTTTCTCAACAAGTGCGAGACCGAGGAACGCCCGGTCGTGGCCGAGTTCTTCCAGCGCTGTTTCGATCGGGAGCTGGATGCATCCTTCGCGCACGACCCGATGGCGGCGCCGCTGGGCGGCTGAACATGGCTGCGCTCCCCGCCCCTGCGCCACAGACGCCGGGCGCGCTCGGCCCGCAGCGGTTGGCCCATCGCCAGCAGCAACTGGAATGGCTGGCCAGTGCCGTACTGCGCGCCCTCGGCCACGAGGGCGGCTTGAGCTTCAGAGCCCGCCACGCCCGCGCCGCCGACGGCAGCGCCCTGCCCTGGACGGCCCCTCACCTGCGCACCGAACCTGCCGATGGGCTGGAGACCTGGCGTGCGGCGGCCGATGGGCTGGCCTTGCGCCACGGGCGCAATCCCTCCCATCGGGCAGCCGTCCATGCCGCCCACGTCCCCGACGGCACCCTGGCCCGTACCCTCTACGAATGGTTCGAGCAGCTGCGCCTGGAGGCGCTGGTGCCGGAAAGCTGGCCGGGCGTGCGCCACAATCTGCAGCGACACTTCGAGCGCTGGACGCTGCGCTATCACGATTCGCCGCTGATCGAATCGCAGCTCGGTCTGCTGCTGTTCAGCGTCAGCCAGATGGTCTGGTCCCGCCTGCAGCGGCGCGCACCGCCCGAGGAGGTGGTCGACACGATGGAGGCGACGCGGGCCGGCCTGCACCCGCTGCTGGGTGATGCCCTCCACCAGATGTCGAGAAACCGCCAGAACCCGGACGCCTTCGCACCCGCCTCGGCCCACTTGGCGCTGACCGTCGCCCGCCTGATCCAGGACGCCCAGGCCCAGGCGCAGCGCTTTCCGGCAGATCGTCGCGTGGGCCGGGACGGCGATTTCTTTCTTTGGCTGGACGACGAAGCGGATGCGGAGCCGGTGGCTGCCCTGGCCCCCAGCGGGGACAGCCGCACCTGGCAGATGCACCAGGGCCGCTACCAGGTATTCACCCGCCAGTTCGACCGCACACTGTCCGCAGCCGCCCGGGTGCGTGCGGCGCTGCTCGCCGATTACCGCAACCAGCTCGATCGCCGCCTGCAGACGCTGAGTCTGCCGCTGCCCCGGCTGGCACGGCAGCTGGAGCAGGCGCTGGCACGACCGACGGACAGCGGCTGGATCTCCGAGCAGGAAAGCGGGCGTATCGACGGGCGTCTGCTGACGCGCGTGCTGAGCGCACCGCTGGATCGGCGCGTGTTCAAGCAATGGACGCAACCGCCCCGCACCGACGGCGCACTGTGCCTGCTGATGGATTGTTCCGGCTCGATGAAGGCCCATGCCGAGCCGCTGGCGCTGTTTGCCGAGATCTGCAGCCGCATCGCGGGCATGGCACAGCTGCCCTGCGAGGTGCTGGGCTTCACCACCGGCGGCTGGAACGGGGGGCAGGCCCGCAGACACTGGCTGCGCGCGGGACGCCCGCCGCTGCCGGGACGACTGGCCGAGCGCCAGCATCTGGTCTTCAAGGATTTCGGCACGCGCTGGCAACGTGCGCGACCGGCCTTCGCCAGCCTGCTGAAGCTCGACCTCTACCGCGAGGGGCTGGATGGTGAAGCCGTGGCCTGGGCCACCGAGCGCCTGCTGGCGCGTGCCGAAAGCCGGCGCATTCTGCTGGTCGTCTCGGATGGCTGCCCGATGGAAGCCGCCACCCAGCAACAGAACGATCCCTTCTATCTGGACAATCACCTGAAAGCCTGTGTCCGGCAGGCGCTGCAACAGGGCGTCCAGGTGATCGGCATCGGCCTGGGCCTGGATCTCTCGCCCTTCTATCCGCAGCATCTGGCACTGGAGCCGGACAAGTTGCTGCACACCGCCAGCCTGCAGGCGCTGCTGCAGGCCATCGCGCGGCCGAAATGGCGCTGAGCATCTGGCGCCATCTCATCCGACACGCATTCGTGTACTGTCGCCACGCTATCCCCGGCTTGCGGCTTGCGGCTTGCGGCTTGCAGATTGCAGATTGCAGATTGCAGATTGCAGGCAATTGGAGCGCCTGCGCCCGGCGGAGGGACTGTTGCCTACGCCCGTTGTCTGCGCCCGGCGCCGTCGGAAATCGCGTTATGCCGACTGCAGCGCCGTGACCGCGATGGTGTTGAGGATGTCGGGTGCCGCCGCGCCGCGCGACAGATCATTGGCAGGCCGCGCCAGCCCCTGCAGCAGCGGACCGATCGCAATCGCGCCACCGATCCGCTCGGCCAGCTTGTAGCCGATGTTGCCGGCATTCAGATCGGGGAACACCAGCACATTGGCCCGCCCCTGCAACTGCGATCCCGGCAGCTTGCGCGTGGCGATCGCCGGCACCAGCGCAGCATCCAGCTGCAGCTCGCCATCGACCTTCAGCGACGGCTCGGCCTGCCGCAGCAAGGCTGTTGCCTGCTGCACTTTCTCGACCAGCGGATGCTTGCCGCCGCTGCCCGCCGTCGAGAACGACAGCATCCCGACCCGCGGCTCCTCGCCGAGCAGCTTGCGGGCGCTGACCGCAGCCGCCTGGGCGATCTGCGCCAGCTCCTCCGGGTCCGGGTCGATCACCAGACCGCAATCGGAAAAGATCATACCCCCCTGCACCGGGTGATGCGGCTTGTCCATCACCATCAGGAAGAAGCTCGACACCAGCGAGGTGCCCGGCGCCGTGCCCACCAGCTGGATCGCGGTGCGCACCACGTCCGCCGTGGTATGCACCGCACCGGCCACCGAACCATCGACCCGCCCCTCGGTCAGCAGCATGTTGGCAAAGACCAGCGGCTTGCGGATCTCGGCAGCGGCCTTCTCGGCCGTCATGCCGCGATGCTGCCGACGCTTGAGCAGCGCATCGGCCAACCCCTTCGTCTCGGCGGAGGTCGCCGGATCGATCAGCGTCAAGCCATCGAGCGACAG
The DNA here is from genome assembly GCA_041855185.1 of Lautropia sp. Classification (GTDB taxonomy): domain Bacteria; phylum Pseudomonadota; class Gammaproteobacteria; order Burkholderiales; family Burkholderiaceae_E; genus Lautropia. The sequence goes on from JBHADS010000022.1 coordinate 10,638, forward strand.
CCCCTCCCGCTCGGCGCACTGGCGAATGGCGGCCTCGGCACCGACCACGCTGATCCGCGCAATGCCGCGCGTCTGCGCCTCCACCCCTGCCCGCAGCACGCGGGGATCATCCCCCTCGCACAGCACGATATGTTTTCGGAGCGCAGCAGCCCGATCATGGATACCCTGCAGCAGCGGCGGCAGTTGAGGTGCAGCGGATGAAGTGAGGTTCTGGTTCATCGGATACTCTGGAGCGAGAAAAAGAGAAACTTTAGCGCACTCAGCCCTGCCCCGCCGCCCCTTCGTTGGTCAGCACCCAGACCTTGATGTCGGCAGGCAGCACACGCAGCATCGGGCTGGCAGCCGCGAGCACTGCCGTCGTCATCATCGCCTTGGCAGCCGAGACACTGCGGTCATAGCGGATACGTGCATACAGCCCGCGGGTGCTCAGAGACGGCAGGCTCATCACTTTCTCCAGCTTCAGCCCGGCACGCCGGCCCAGCACGCGAATACTGTCGTCATCGAAATAATGAACATGCGGCGACGGAAAACCCTTCTGCCACATACGCTCGAAGCTCGCGGGCATCCCCAGCCGATTCATCAGCCCCGCAACACGATAGAACACACCGGTGCGCGCCGGCGCATTGATCACCAGACGCCCACCGGGTTTCAGATGCCGGACACAAGCCCCCAGCGCCCCGGCGACATCCGGAATGTGCTCCAGCACATCATTGAAGCTGATCACATCGAAACGCTCGTTCGATTCGAGCGCATCCGGAAAGAAGCCCTTGCGAACCTCGACACCCTGTGAGGAAGCCATCTCCGCGACCCTGGCATCCGGTTCGATCCCGACGCTGGAGAAATGATCGGCAGTCGCCTTCAGAAACCATCCATGCCCGCAACCAACATCCAGCAGTCGAGGTTTCTGGCCAGGCAAGGTGACACCGGATGCCAGTTCGGCTGCCAACAGGCTGAAATTGTTCTGACGCAAATCACTCAGCCCTTCCTGGCGCAAAGCCTCGTCGAGAACCTCGCGCTCACCCTGCACATCGATATCCACCTCGAGAGAGCTGCCCTCGTAGGTGCACGCGCTGCACACGTGGTGCCAAGTATGCAGGCCCGGCTTCAACGGTGCCAGGCAGGCGGGACAGGAGCGCTTGTCTTGAGTCATGGATCTGTCGTCCAGTCAGGTAGCGCTTCACCCCGGCCAAAGCAGTCCGGAGCAAGCCGTCAGCGCCACATAGGTTACAAAACAGCGAAAACTAACACATCAACAAGCAATTCGACACAATGAGCGGGCAAGCTGTATCTTCACGACATCAGCGAGAAGTCAAGCGCCCAACGGCAGAAGCCCGCGCCACCGACAAGGTGGCAACGGGCTTCATGTCATTTGGCATCAGCGCCGGAGACTGAATCAGGAACGGATAGCAGGCCGGGCAAACACTTCAAGCCGGCATCTCCGATCTCGCTCGCATCCGCTGTTCAGCTGAGGCTCAGACGTAGTCCTTGTATTTATCGAGGAAACGCACCGGTTTGGACAGAGCATCGCGCCGGAAGGGATCGCCCAGTTCGCGGGTGCACATGACCTCGATCACGCAGGTCTTGCCCTCGTTCATCTGCAGGTCGATGGCTTTCTTCAGGGCCGGCCCGACATCCTCCAGCCGGTCGACGACGATGCCTTCTGCGCCCATCGCCTGTGCGATGCCGGCAAAGCTCGGGTTGTCCAGCTCGCCCGCAACGAAGCGGCGGTTGTAGAAATCGACCTGGTTCTTTTTCTCGGCACCCCACTGACGGTTGTGGAAGACCACCGCCGTGACCGGGATATCGTGACGCACGCAGGTCAGGATCTCGCCCATGCTCATGCCCCAGGCGCCATCGCCGGAATAGGCGATGGCCGGACGCTCGGGCGCAGCCACCTTGGCCCCGATGATGGTCGGCAGCGCATAGCCGCAGTTGCCGAAGCTCATCGGTGCGAACAGGCTGCGCGGCCGCTCGAAGCGCAGATAACTGTGAGCCACCGAATTGATATTGCCGATGTCGGTGGACACCATCACATCCTTCGGCATGGCTTTCTCCAGCTCGCGCAGCACCTGACGCGGATGCAGATACTGGCCGCCGCTGAAGGGGGTTTCCTGCTTCTGCTCCTCGATCATGTCGAGGCTGTAGGGATCGGTTTCGTGGGTCCAGGCATCCAGCTCCTGTTCCCAGGCAGCCTTCTCGGCCTTGATCTTCTCGGCGCGCTCGGCCTTGTTGGCATCGCAGGCCAGCGTCCTGTCCTGCAGCCGGGCCAGCAGTTCCCTGGCCACCGCCTTGGCATCACCACAGATACCGACAGAGATTTTCTTGACCAGACCGAGCATCTTGTTGTCGGCATCGACCTGGATGATTCTGGCATTCTTCGGCCAGTAGTCCATGCCATGCTGGGGCAAGGTGCCGAAGGGTCCGAGGCGGGTGCCCAGCGCCAGCACCACGTCGGCCTGGGCAATCAGCTTCATGCCGGCCTTCGAGCCCTGATAACCGAGCGGGCCGCACCACAGCGGATGGCTGGCCGGGAAGCTGTCGTTGTGCTGATAGCTGTTGACGACCGCAGCCCCCAGCCGCTCGGCCAGTTGCTTGCATTCCTCGACCCCATCGGCCATCACCACGCCACCGCCCGAGACGATGACCGGGAACTTGGCCTGGGCGAGCAGCTCGACGGCCTGGCTCAGACTCTCCTCGCCACCGGCACCGCGATCCAGCCGCATCGGCTTCGGAATCTCGGTCTCGATCTCGCCATAGAAATAATCGCGCGGAATGTTGAGCTGGGTCGGCCCCATTTCCGACATCGCACGATCGAAGCAGCGGCCGGTGAACTCGGCCATCCGCGCCGGGTTGTTGACGTGCCCCTGGTACTTGGTGAATTCCTGGAACATGGGCAACTGATTGCATTCCTGGAAACCGCCCAGCCCCATGATGCGGGTGCCGGCCTCGGGCGTGACGATCACCACCGGGCTGTGTGCCCAGTAAGCGGCGGCAATTGCCGTGACACAGTTGCTGATGCCGGGGCCATTCTGACCGATGACGACACCATGACGGCCACTGGCGCGTGCATAGCCATCGGCCATGTGGGCCGCACCCTGCTCGTGCACCACCGGAATCAGCCGGATGCCTGCCGGCGCGAAGATGTCCATCGCATCCATGAAGGCCGAACCCATGATGCCGAA
>JBHADS010000023.1:0-2884 GCA_041855185.1 Lautropia sp.
GGGGTGTCTGCCACGAAGTTCCACCAGATGAGCGTGGGATGGGGCAATGCTTCGCCGCCCAACAGCATCAGGTGGGTGCCTGCCTCGACCTGCAGCGTGAGCGGCGCCTCGTCCTGCGCGCAGTTGCGCAGCACCGCCAGTTCATCCTGGCCATAGTCGACCCCATCGATGCTGATCCGGCCGCGCAGCACCAGCAAGCCATACTCGAAGCCGGGCTGCTGCTCGATGTCCAGCGCCTGCGCACGGGCAACCTGGATATCGACCCCGACCAGCGGGCTGTACTGACGTGTGGGGGCGGTACGTCCTCGATAGCTGCCGGTGGTCAGCACATAGGCCACGCCATCGTCTTCCCAGGCGGGCAGATCGGGGTAGTGCTGAAAATCCGGCTCGATCTCCTGGTTCATCGGCAGGGCGATCCACAGCTGCACCGCATGAAGGGTGTGCACGCCTTCGGGCGTCTGCTCGGTGTGGCTGATGCCGCGGTTCGGCCCCGTGCCCGCGGTCATCAGATTGACCTGACGGGGGCGGATCAGCTGACGATGGCCGAGGCTGTCCTGATGCCAGACCTCGCCCTCCAGCATCCAGGTGAAGGTCTGCAGATTGGTGTGCGGATGGGCGCCGACCTGCAGGCCGGGTTGCTCTGCCTCGAAACGGGCCGGGCCGGCGTGGTCCAGAAAACACCAGGCGCCGATGGTGCGCTGGGCTTTCTGCGGCAACAGGCGGGCAACGGGAATGCCGCCGACATCCTTGGTCTGGGCAGTCAGTTTGTCGATGCTCATGGGGCTGATCTGTGTCGAGGGGGTGAGGGTTGGAAAGCGGAATGAGGCACCGCCATGCCGGAAACGAGGGCAGCGGAACCAGGGCCGTGCCGGTGGCCGGCCGCTGGCTGTGTCGTCGGGCTCAGCCGGGAAGGCCGGCTTCGGCCACCAGCGTCCCGATCAGGGCCGCGGCTGGCATGGTACGCGCCAGCGGTGCCCCTTGTCCCGCCCAGTACGGCGCCAGCTCGGTCCGCAGCGATGGGCTGGCGGCGGCCAGCAGGCGCTTGGTGGCGTCATAGGCAAGCGGGTAATCGGCGGGCGGTGGGGCATTCCGGGCTTCAGCGTGGCGCATCAGGCGGTTGAGCAGCCCACGGGCGGGGCGGCCGGACAGTGCCGGACTCAGCCGGGTCTGGTCGGCGCGTTCGCTGCGGAGGGCTGCACGATAGTCGGCGTCGGCGGCTGACTCGGGGCACAGCACGAAGGCGGTTCCCATCTGCACGGCGGCAGCACCCAGATCGAGCATGGCCCGGATAGCGGCACCATCCATGATGCCTCCGGAAGCTATCACCGGACGACGATGCCGGCGCACGAGCAGACGCAGCAGCACGGCGGTGCTCAGGAGGGCATCCTCGGCATCGGGGTCGAAGATGCCCCGGTGGCCGCCGGCCTCGATGCCCTGCGCCACGATCGCGTCCACCCCGGCCGCCTCGATGGCTTCGGCCTCGGCCGGGTGGGTGGCGCTTGCCATCGTGAAGATGCCGGCGGCACGCAGCGCTTCGATCTGGGCGGTTTCGGGCAGCCCGAAATGAAAGCTGACCACGGCCGGTCTCGTCTGCAGCAGCATTTCGGTGGCGGCCCGGTGGCCGACGAAGCTCGGATAGATCTCGGTGAGTGCATCGGGCAGCGCTGCGCCCGCCTCGTCGAACAGCGGGGCCAGATGCTTCAGCCAGGCCGCTTCTCGAAGCGGATCGCGGCGGGCCGGCCGGTGACAGAACACATTGACGTTGATCGAGCCGGTGGTCTGGGCCTGGCAGGACTCGATCATTGCCCGTGCATCCTCCAGGCGCGAGGCGCCGATGCCGAGCGAGCCCAGCCCGCCGGCATTGGAGACCGCTGCGGCCAGGGCCGCTGTGGAGACCCCGGCCATCGGTGCCTGGATGATCGGGTGCTTCAGGTGCAGACGTTGCAGAAAGGCTTGGTCGGCGTTCATGGCGTTCTCCGAGCAGCGCTTGACATGCTCCCCGCCCTGAACGGCGGGGCTTGCTGCGCACTGGGTCAAGCGGGCTGCAATGCAAAAGCATCGAGGCGGTAAAGAACAAACCGGGTGCCCGGTCCTTGCGGATCGGGCACCCGGTTTCAGGGGCGCGCGGCGTTCAGCCGCCCAGCGCGGCAGACACCACCTCGCGGGCTTCGGCCTGCACCTGGGCCAGGTGCTCGGCACCCTTGAAGGACTCCGCGTAGATCTTGTAGACATCCTCGGTGCCGGAGGGGCGTGCCGCGAACCAGGCGTTCTCGGTCACGACCTTCAGGCCGCCGATCTTCGCACCATTGCCCGGCGCTTCGGTCAGCTTGGCGACGATCGCCTCGCCGGCCAGCGTCGAGGCTTTCACATTGTCGGGCGACAGTGCTGCCAGCTTGGCTTTCTGCTCGCGGTTGGCCGGTGCATCGACGCGGGCATAGGCCGGGGCGCCGAACTGCTCGGCCAGCGCAGCATAGTGCTGGCTCGGGCTCTTGCCAGTGCGGGCCAGAATCTCCGAGGCCAGCAGTGCCAGGATGATGCCGTCCTTGTCGGTACTCCAGACGGTGCCGTCCTTGCGCAGGAAGGAGGCTCCGGCCGATTCTTCGCCCCCGAAGGGGCCGCTGCCATCGAGCAGGCCGGGCACGAACCATTTGAAGCCGACCGGCACCTCGACCAGTTTGCGTCCCAGCGACTGGGCCACCCGGTCGATCATCGAACTGCTGACCAGGGTCTTGCCGACGAAACCGTCCTTCGGCCAGTTCTCACGGTTGCCATACAGATACTGGATGGCGACGGCCAGATAGTGATTCGGATTCATCAGCCCGGCGTCCGGGGTGACGATGCCGTGGCGGTCGGCATCGGCATCGTTGCCGCTGGCGATGTCGTA